>JBBRPU010000464.1:0-2711 GCA_038227545.1 Candidatus Acidiferrales bacterium | reverse complement strand
GGTGATAGTGGGCGGCAATCCGGTTTACGACGCGCCGCACGACTTTGAGTTCACCGCGAAATTGAAGCGAGTTCGCAACGCGGTGCACCTCAGCGCGTACTTCGACGAAACGTCGGAATATTGCCAGTGGCACGTTGCGGAATCGCATTACCTGGAGGCCTGGGGAGATGTTCGCGCTTTCGACGGGACGCTGAGTATTGTGCAGCCGCTGATCGCGCCGCTATACAGCACGCTTTCGGCTTACGAAGTTTTGGTGGCCTTCAGCGACAAGCCCGGCATTTCCGCCTATGACGCCATTCGCGAACGGATGAAGACCGCGCATACCGGCGCCGATTTCGATAAATTCTGGCGCAAGTCTTTACATGACGGTGTGGTGGCCAACACCGCGCTGGCCGCGGTTTCCGTAGCTCCCACGGCGACGTTGCCGGCTACAGTTCCAGTTTCCGCCGACACGCTGGAATTTATCTTCCGGCCTGACCCCAGCGTTTACGACGGAAGATTCGCCAACAACGGTTGGCTGCAGGAATTGCCTAAGCCGGTTACGAAATTGACGTGGGACAACGCTGCGATGGTCAGTCCCAAGACCGCCGAGTCACTGGGATTGACGCACAAAGTGGCTTCGCGCGGCGGTGAGCATGGGCAAATTCTTTCGACCGTCATAGACATTTCGCTTTCCGGCAGCAAAGTAACCGCGGCGGCATGGATTTTGCCGGGGCAGGCTGATGGAGTGGTGGTTTTGCCGCTGGGATACGGCCGAAAGAAAGCCGGCTACACCGGATCCAATAAAGGTTTCAACGCGTATGCGGTGCGCAATTCTGGTTCTCTGTGGGCGGCTACCGGCGGCAGCATCAAGAAAACCGGCGACGATTATCCGCTGGCGTGCACGCAATATCACTTCAACATGGAAGGCCGCAAGATTCTTTCCAGTGGAACGCTGGAAGAGTACAAGCAGAATCCCGGCTTCGCTCACGAGCACGATGAAAAGCCGCCCAAGGAACTGACGCTCTACAAGGAATTCTCCTATCCCGGATACGCCTGGGCGATGGCCATCGACCTGACCAGTTGCAACGGGTGCAACGCGTGCGTGGTGGCGTGCCAGTCGGAAAACAATATTCCCGTGGTCGGTAAAGATCAGGTGATGCGCGGCCGCGAGATGCACTGGATTCGCATTGACCGCTATTACACGGCGCAAACCGAGACGAACGATCCGAGCACGAATACCAACGACGCGCTCGCCAATCCCGACACATTTTTCCAGCCGGTTCCGTGCATGCAATGCGAAAACGCGCCCTGCGAGCAGGTTTGCCCCGTGGGTGCGACGGTACATAGCGCGGAAGGCCTGAATGACATGGCCTACAACCGCTGTATCGGCACGCGCTACTGTTCGAATAACTGCCCGTACAAAGTGCGACGCTTCAATTTCCTGCGCTTTCAGGATTGGGAGACGCCTCAACTGAAGCTGTTGCGTAATCCGGAAGTCACCGTGCGCAGCCGCGGAGTCATGGAAAAGTGCACGTACTGCGTCCAGCGCATCAACAATGTGCGCATTGAATCGGAAAAGGAAAATCGTCCGATTCGCGACGGCGAAATTGTCACCGCTTGCCAGCAAGCGTGCCCCAGCGAAGCCATCATTTTTGGCAATGCCAACGATCCCACTACGCGTGTCGCGAAAATGAAAGCGCAGCAGCGCAACTACTCGATTCTGGGTGAACTTAATGCCCGCCCGCGCACCACTTATCTCGCGGCGGTACGCAATTCCAATCCTGATCTGGCAACGCCCGGGGAGAAGGCATGAGCACCGCCTCTCCCGTAAATAATCACCCGGAGATTCCGCATCTGGACCCGGTGCTCGCGCCGGGGCATAGCTACGAGTCGGTCACCGAGCAAATCAGTTCCGCGGTTTTAACGCGCCCAACCACGCTGGGCTGGTTCGCGGGTTTCACGTTGGCGTTTTCGCTGCTCGGCATAATGACCATCGCCATCGGCTGGCTGATCATCAAGGGCGTCGGTATCTGGGGCATCAACGTCCCTATCGGCTGGGGATTCGCCATCGTAAATTTCGTGTGGTGGATCGGTATCGGTCATGCCGGTACGCTGATTTCGGCTATTTTGTTTTTGCTGAATCAAAAGTGGCGCACATCCATCAATCGCTTCGCCGAAGCGATGACCCTTTTCGCGGTGGCTTGCGCGGGAATTTTTCCGCTGATCCACACCGGCCGTCCGTGGATGGCTTACTACATGTTTCCGTATCCCAGCACTATGGGGATCTGGCCGCAATTTCGCAGCCCGCTGATCTGGGACGTTTTTGCGGTGTCCACGTACGGCACTGTTTCGCTTTTATTCTGGTTTGTGGGCTTGATTCCCGACCTGGCGACTTTGCGCGACCGTGCGGCAGTGGGCTGGAAGCAAAAACTTTTTGGATTGCTGGCCATGGGCTGGCGCGGGTCTGCGCGGCACTGGCAGCGTTACCAGTCGGCATATTTACTGCTTGCCGGATTGGCTACGCCGCTGGTGCTTTCGGTGCATACGGTCGTGAGTTTCGACTTCTCGGTGGCTATCGTTCCGGGCTGGCACACCACGATTTTCCCGCCGTACTTCGTGGCCGGAGCGATTTATTCCGGGTTCGCCATGGTGCTGACCATCGCCATTCCGGTGCGGAAGTACTACCACTTCGAGGATTTCATCACCATGCGGCACCTGGAAAATATGGC
>JBBRPU010000463.1:0-2716 GCA_038227545.1 Candidatus Acidiferrales bacterium | reverse complement strand
GATTCCGCCGGCACCTCGACAGTGCCATCAGCCTGTACCGTAACGTCCGCAGGCTTCTCCTTCTTACCCCCCTGATTGTCCGGTTTGTCAGCCTGCGCGGAAGTAGACACACCCGCAGAAAGCAAACCTAAAAACACCAATAAAGCGAAGGGCGATATTCTTGGCGATTTCATTTAGACCTCGTCATTAAGCCTCATGATGCAAATCCGTCATGGTCCACTTCAACGGTGCGTACGTGTTATCCCAATTCGCTGCCACAAGAATCAGAACGCCCGATAGGCCTCTTTCCCTCCCACCACCGTCCACACCACCTTCACATCCTTTATCTTGTCCGCAGGCATCGTGAACATATCGCCCGACAGCAGCACCAGATCCGCGTACTTGCCCGGCGTCAGCGAACCGCGATTTCCCTCCACGAAATTCGCCCACGCTCCATTGATGGTGTAACCCTTCACCGCCGTTTCGATATCAATCGTTTGCTCCGGTATCCATCCGCCGTCCGGCTTGCCATCCAATCCCTTGCGCGTCAGTGCCGTATAAATCCCGATTTCCGGCTCCATCTCCGCAACATTCCAGTCGCTCGCAAACGCCAGTGTGGCGCCGGCATCCCGCAAGCTGCGAAATGCCCACGCATATTTCCACCGCCGCGGCCCCACCGCTTTGGCCCACTGCCCGGTAATGTCCGGTGCGCAATGCCGCGGCTGCATGCATGCAGTCACCCCCAGCGCCTTAAATCGTGGAATATCCTGCTCTGACAAACATTCATCGTGCACAATTTCGTGCCGTGAATCGCGCGCACCGTTAGCCTTGCGCGCGTATTCATACGCGTCCAGCGCGGTGCGGATTCCGCGATCCCCGGTGGCGTGCGTAAAAATCTGAAACCCGCGCTTGTCCAGCTTGGCCACCACCTCGTTAAATTCCTTCACCGGATAGTCCAGCACGCCGCGCGTGTCCGGCCGGTCCGCATACGGTTCCAGCATCGCCGCGGTATGCGGCTCGATCACGTCGTCTATGTACAGTTTCACCGCCGCCACGCGAAACATTCCGTCGTTGTATTGCTTGCGCATTTCCGCGAACTCGTCAATCACCGCGTCGCTGCTGCCCCGCCGGTGAAACAGCGCCACCTGCAACCGCTGCGGCAAGCGCCCTTCTTTCTCCAGTTGCGCGTATAGCGGCACAGTCTCCGGGTACGTTTGCGGATCAATCACTGTCGTGATTCCTGCGCGCGCCGCCCGCCGCAGCAATTGCTCCACGCGCGCCGGCCCGCCCTCATGCGAATGCGAGGGCAGCATTTTGCTCAGTTGTTCCTCGGCCTCCGCCGACAGGCCGGTGCTGCCGAAACCGACCAAAATGCCGGTTGGTTCGCCGGTCTTTTTATCGTGCAGCACGTCCTCGGCAAATTTCACCGCGTGCGTCGCCTTGGTAATCCCGAACGCCGCCAGCGCCTCTTTGTTCATCCAGATGGTGTGGTAATCGTAGGCCACCAGAAACGCCGGCCGGTTGCCAGTCAATCCGTCCAGATCTTTCGCGGTGGGAAGCGTGCCGTCCGGAAACGCCGAATAATTCCAACCGTCCATTTCGATCCATTTCAGATCCGCGCGGCTGTCCGCATACGTTTTGACTTGCTCCTGAATTTCTTTCAGTGTGTTGCCGGTAATGCGCGCGACATTCGGGTCATTCCCCAAACTCACATGAAAATGGCTGTCAATAAATCCCGGTAAAAGCAGCCGCCCTCCCGCATCCACCACCCGTGTTTGCGCCCCAATATATTGCGCGGCGTTCCCGTCGTCGCCCACCCACAGAATCCTGTCCCCCTTCACCGCCAGTGCAGTCGCACGCGGATTATTGTCTTCCATCGTGTGGATATTCGCGTGGCGAATCACCAGGTCTGCCCCCGTCGCCGCCTTCTTCGAACACCCCGCCACCACCAAGCACGCCACCGCCACCCACACCAGCTTCCTCATCGTTTTCCTTTCAGGACACTTCTATTGGTCTAAGATTGGCCCACATAGTAACCCCGGGAGGCGGGTGCCGCATCCTTTGTGATTTTCAAAGGGTGCGGTTTTTGACTTTTTCTCGAAGATCCCGCTCGAGATTTCGTCTCCCCCAATAGCTAACTCTTGAGCATTCGTCAGCCGCTTGGCCCTAACCAACCTTCCTATATGATGCGAACATAGTTTGAACACCGAAACGTCCACCCAGGACCACCAGCCCTATGCCCAGACTGCAGACGCGCGAAGACGAACGCCTCGAAGAAACGCGCACCCGGAAAAAGTATTGGAAGCGCTGGGGTCCGTACCTATCTGAGCGCCAGTGGGGCACCGTGCGCGAGGATTACAGCGCCGGCGGCACCGCCTGGGAATATTTTCCGCACGATCACGCGCGCTCGCGCGCGTATCGCTGGGGTGAAGACGGCATCGGCGGCATCAGCGACCGTCATCAGATGATTTGTTTTGGTCTGGCCATGTGGAATGGCCGCGACCCCATTTTGAAAGAACGCCTCTTCGGCCTCACCGGCAATCAGGGCAATCACGGCGAAGACGTAAAAGAATATTATTTCTATCTCGATTCCACGCCCACGCACAGCTACATGCGGATGCTTTACAAATATCCGCACGCCGAATTTCCTTATGACGCGCTAGTCACCGAAAACGCGCGCCGCAGCCGCACCGATCCGGAATTCGAATTGCTGGACAGTGGCGCCTTCGCGGCCAAT
>JBBRPU010000462.1:0-2723 GCA_038227545.1 Candidatus Acidiferrales bacterium | reverse complement strand
TGGAATCCCATTTACTCGCACAACGGTTACATCGAAATTCTCTTGAGCCTCGGCATCGCTGGCTTGCTGCTTGCCCTGCTAATCATCGGAACAGGCATCAAGCGCGCTCTCGTTCACGCCGAGACCAGCGACTCCGCTCAAAACTTGTGGCCATTGGGTTTCTTGGTGTTCTTTCTGATTCACAACATCGCCGAATGCACCATCCTCCTGCAAAACTCCATCGAGTGGGCCCTTTGCATCGCCACCGTTGTCGGAGCCGATCCCGTCTTACGCGAAGCTCTGGAGCCGGTAGAAGAAGCCCCCGCCGAATCGTCGCCAGCCTACTCCTTTGAAAACGCGGAGTACGTATGAGCATGCACAATTGCAAGATTCTCTACGCGCTTCGCCGCCTTGGTGGCACCTCATGCAAGTAGCCATCTGCATCTGCACGTTCAAACGCCGCGATCTCCTCGCTAAGTTGCTTCAGGGAGTTTCCGAGCTGACCTTTTCGAAAGTCTCCGCCCCGGAAATCACCGTCGTCGTGGTGGATAACGATGCCACAAGATCCGCTGCGGACATTTGCAGCGACGCGCCGCAACGCTGGCCCATAAAATACGCCGTCGAACCTCGCCGCAACATGGCCAGTGTCAGAAATCGCGCCGTGTTAGAAGCCGGAAACGTGGATTTCATCGCCTTGCTCGACGATGATGAAGTCCCCACTCCGCAATGGCTCGACGAGTTAATCTCGACCCGCGCACAATTCCAGGCCGACGTCGTTTCCGGACCAGTCACTCCACTCTTTTCCGCGGATGCACCTCAGTGGATCACCGCGGGTGGATTTTTTGACCGCCCTCGTTTCGAAACCGGCCACATCATGGACAAGTGTTCCACCAACAACGTCCTCGTCCGCCGCGAAGTTTTTGCCCGTGCCCAACACTTCGAAGAGACCATGCAGCTCACCGGCGTGGAAGACACGCACTTTTTTATGCGCGTGAAGCAAGCCGGCTACAAAATCGTGTGGGCCAACGAAGCTCTCGTTTTCGAATCCATTCCTTCCGCGCGCGCCAATCTTCGCTGGCTTCTCGCGCGCGGCTATCGCCTCGGCAACACCTGGGTTCTTTGCGAACTGTCTTTGGACACGCGCTTAAGCACGCGCGTAGTTCGCTCTCTTAAAGCCACTGCATGGATTGCCCGAGGCTTGGCCGCTGTAGCCATCTCGCCGTTCACCGGCAAGGCTGCAGCCGTCCGCGGCCTGCGCAACGCGCTCTACGGCATAGGAGAAATCACCGCACTTGCTGGCCAGAAATATCAGGAATATAAATCCGCGGGCACAGACTCCGCTGACCAGCCCGCCGCGCCGCAGCCGGACGTGATCGTATCGTGAGCGCACGTTTTCATCGCTGCCTCACCGCGACCGCCAGCCGCATTTTTCTCAGCGCGACAATTTTATTCCAGTCCGTCCCGCAAGCACCGGTGGCGGCGGCGGACAGTACACAAAACATCGTCGGACCATCGCAGACCATCCCGGCAACTTCCTTCGGCATGCACATTCACCGTGCCGGAAATCCCGTTCCCTGGCCGTCGGTGCCGGTGGGCAGTTGGCGTTTCTGGGACGCCCACGTCGCCTGGGCCGACATGGCCCCGTACAAGGGCGATTTTCATTTCGAATTTCTCGATAGATATCTGGCGCTCGCAGAAGAACACAACGCCGACGTTCTCTATCCGCTGGGACTCACACCGCGCTGGGCTTCTTCCCGCCCCGACGAAAAATCCGCGTATCAGCCTGGTTGGGCGGCGGAGCCCAAAGACATCGAAGACTGGCGCCACTACGTAACCACCATCGTCGAGCATTGCAAAGGCCGCGTGCACGCCTACGAAATCTGGAACGAACCCAATTACAAACCTTTTTGGACCGGCGACGTGGACGGTGTGCTGCGATTAACTCGTGAAGCTTCGCAGATTATTCGCAAAGTTGATCCGCAGGCCCTGATCGTCTCGCCGGCGGCCACCACCGCCTCCGGCACCAAGTGGCTCGCGGAATTTTTAAGTAAAGGCGGCGGCCAATATGTGGATGTGATCGGATATCACTTCTACGTCAACACCCAGCCGCCTGAAACCATCCTGCCCATCATCGCGCAAGTAAAACAAATCATGGCCGACAATCATCAATCCGCAAAACCTTTATGGAACACGGAAATCGGCTGGCTGCGCCCTTCACAATTTGCCTCCGAAGATCTTTGCGCCGCCTATCTCGCGCGTACTTATATTTTGGCCTGGGCTGCCGGCGTGCAGCGCACTTACTGGTACGCCTGGGATAGCGGCCCGCCCCTTGAAATGGTCGAACACGATTTCCGCACCCTCAAACCCGCGGGCCAGGCTTACGGAGTCATCCACAGTTGGCTCGTCGGCGCGCGCCTGAACAATTGCCGGCAGGATGCCGCTTCTACCTGGGTCTGCGAATTGAATCGCAGCGGCGACACGCAATGGATCGTCTGGAATCCCGCCGGCACAAAAATGTTTTCCGTGCCCGCCCAGTGGCGCGCGAAAAGCATCACGCCTCTCCTGGAGAATGCTAACGCCGTCGCTGCGGCATCACTCGAAATAGGACCCGTCCCCGTTTTGCTCACCACAAAAGGCCCAACGCCAGGACCCGCGAACTGAAATGTCTGCAATGTTAGAAACGCCCGCTATGAAAGTCGCTCTCCTCGTCAACATGATCGCGCCCGCCCGCCTCCCGGTCTACT
>JBBRPU010000461.1:0-2723 GCA_038227545.1 Candidatus Acidiferrales bacterium | reverse complement strand
TGGATCGCCAGGGCATCATCAAAAAATTTCTCGACGGCCTGCCCGCGCGCTTTGAAGTCGCCGAAGGCGATGTACAGATGAACACGGTGCTCATCGAAACCGACGACGAGGCGCAGCGCAATTCCGCTGGACGGTTGCGCGCGCGCTCCATCGAGCGCTTGCGTTTCTGCATTGACTCCTAGCCGATTGGGCGGGCTGGAACGTAACGGGCAACCCGGCCGCGCCGTAGCTACTCTGAGCATTCAGGAAATCCACTTATGAAAATATTTTTGAAATTCGCGGCGGTGTTGTGTCTGCTGGCAGCGGCCGCCGGGGGCGCCAGCGCGCAATATGAGGGCGAGCTCACCGCGAAACGCCGAGTCTTTATGGACGCCGGCAGCGGCGTGCGAGTTGTAAAGAGCGCAGGCGAGCGCACAAGCATTCTAAGCTCCCAGGGCTTGCAGGTTTTTGACGCGCGGGAACATAAACTGCTGACTATCGGCGCGGCCGGGGCCGGAGCCGGGGCCGGATCTTTCTTACCAGAAAACTTTGATGTGGATAACGACGGGCAGATTTATGTGGCGGATCGCGCCGCCAATGCCATCGTGGTGTATTCCACGGACGGCACACGAGTGCGTTCTGTTTCCGTGCACGCGCCGATGTCGGTTGCGGCCTTGCCCGGCGGAGAGGTGGCCGTCTCCAACCTGCAGGACCCGCACCTGGTGGTGGTGTACGACAAGAATGGCCGGGACATTCGCGAGTTTGGCGAGCTGGAAGATATTTCCAGCCACGTGGATCTCAATCGCTTTCTTAATTCCGGGTACCTCGCGACCGACGCGCGCGGGAATATCTATTACGCATTTATTTACGCTCCGGAACCGACGGTGCGCCAGTACGATCGCAATGGCTTCGCGATGCAAACCGTACAATTCACCGAGATCGAGGCGTTCGCTACCGCGCAAGCGGCCAGAAAAGAAATTGAACGGCAGGAGCGCAAGGGCAAGGCTCCACAATTCAAACCAATTCTTACTGCTGTAGGCGTGGCCCGCGACACCGGCGAAATCTGGATGGCGCTGCACAACCGGCTGCTGCGTTTCGATAAGGAAGGAAATCGCCAGGCTACTTACCAGCTCTACACGCCCGAAGGCGCGCGCCTCGATGCCACCACGATTTCCGTAGAAAAAGATCGCATGCTTATCGGGAGCGACAATCTGGGCATCTTCGAATTTGAGCGTCCAGAGCTGAAGCTCGAGCAAAAATAATTTTCGGTGGCTAACTTTGTGGGGCGCGGCGGGTAGAAATCGAAGTTATGCGGATTGTTTGAGGGCACGTTCGACGAGTGTGAGGCAGCGCTCGGCTTGTTCGCGCAGCACATCTTCACGGTAGCCAATGTCGCGCTGGGCGCTGTGCAGCTCATCGGCGATGGCCAGGGCCGCTAACACCGCTACCTTTTGCGTGTCCACTGTGGCGGTGGCGTCCGCGACGGCGCGCATTTTTTCATCCACGAAGCTGGCCAGTTTCATGACGTAGTCCTGGTCCAGTTCCCCGCGAATCGTATAGGTTTGACCGAAAATTTCCGCTTTGACAGGCATTGGTGTGGAACTCATCCGTGTTTCTGCAGCTGGCGCCAAGATAACACAGTCATCGGGAGTTGGGCATCGGGAGTTAGTCGACGCGAGCAGAGCGGGCGCTAGCTGTTTAGGCGGTGCGTAATTGGGCTCCGTGGTCTTTTTCCAGGGCTGAAACAATGCGGCCGGAGATGGCGGCGATCTGCGCGTCGGCGAGGGTGGCTTCGCGGCTCTGCAGAGTTACTTTGATGAGCAGGGAATATTTGTCCGCGGGGACATTCTTTCCACGGAACAAGTCGGCGGCTTCGACGGTGGCGATTTCAGGAATGTTCAGGGCTGAGATGGAGCGAGCGATGTCGGAAAACTTCGTGCCGTCGGAAAGCAGCAACGAGAAATCGCGCTCGACCGCCGGAAAGCGCGGAATGGGTTGATAGCGGCGCGAATTTTTGACGCCGTAGTATGCGCAATAGAGCGGGCCAAGATTTATCTCGGCCAGAAAAACATCCTGGCGAAGTTTCAGGCGTTCGGCGACGCGGCGAGAGAGCTGCCCGGCGACTCCCAGAGGTTCCTGGTTGAGGAAGATCGCACCGCGATGCGCGGGATTCAGCCACTCGGTGGCGGTTTCTTCCCAGCGGAGGCCGCCGGCCAGCGCGCCGATATTGTCGAGATCGCCTTTCAAGTCGGCGAGAGCGTAATCACGCGGCGCTTCGTATAGGTTTTTTTCGCGGGCCGCGCCGGTTGCGCCGATCGTAAGGACGCGCGTTTCTACGGATTTGTTGCCATTCAAGCGGTAGTGATGGCCGATTTCGAAAAGGCGAACGTTGCGCTGGCTGTGATTGAGGTTCCATTCGAGAGCCGCGGCCATGCTGACGGTGCCGGTGGAACGGAGCACGCTGGCTTCTTCAGAAAGCGGATTGGTGAGTCGCGCGACGTGGGCATCGGGCGGACGAAATAATGAATCGCGCTCTTCGGCGACGTGCGGGATAGTGAGGATTTCGCGGTAGCCCAGGCCGATCAGGCGCTCGCGCACGCGTGCCTCAGCTTCGTAATGCGGAAGGCGCGCAGCGCCCTGGCGGGCGGCGGGCAAGCGAGGCGGAAATTTATCAAGGCCGTAAACGCGCGCGACTTCTTCGATGAGATCAATCTCGCGGGAAACTTCAGAGCGCCAGGAGGGTT
>JBBRPU010000460.1:0-2726 GCA_038227545.1 Candidatus Acidiferrales bacterium | reverse complement strand
CTTCCGGGCGCATAGGTCTTCCGGATGCGCAGCTTGCGAACGGCAAGGTCCTTGACGTCCAGGAACATCGCTTCAGCGCCTCCGCGCGTGGGTTCATGCTTTATCATTATTGATTCGCGGGGCGAGCAAGTCAAGGAATGGGAGAGTTTAGGCTTTAGCGGGTTTGGCTATGGGACACTTCGGATAACCTGAGACAATGCCCCAAGCCGTGGGTGGAAACGTGGAAGGCGCTATTCGAAAAGTTTTATCACACTCGCATATTGCAGCTATTGCCATCGCCGTTCTGCTCCTGAGGTCATTGGACTTGGGATTCCGAGCTTTCGGACACCCACTTCTCCTCGTCGTTGATTTCTTGTTCGACCTACTGGCACTTCGCGGCATTCCGTATGGCAAATTCACTCTTGGGCAGTGGCTCACGCTAATCCCTACTCGCTTGCCTCTTGGCAGCTTGGCTTGTGGCGCGATGGGTGTATGCGGTAAATCCGTTCCGCAGCTTGAGCAATTTCCGAAGGGCAGTAGTTGGGAGGGGCGATGCTTGAGCGGCTGAAACAGGTTGTGGTGGAGAGCTATCTTGGCGCTATCGCTCTCGGGTACCTCCTCGCGCAGGCTATTCTTTACTTCGTGAATATCTTCGCCGCGCCCGTGGCACAATGGGCTTCCGGAAAAATTTATCAGGGAATCGCTCCGCGCACCGCTGAGAGGGTAGGATTCCCGCTGCAGGCCGCGCTGCCTCCCTTAGTGTCGTTCGTGGTTCTCCTACTCATCTGGTATGTTTTGCTGCGTTGGCTATACTTTACGACCCCCAAGCGAGAGCCAGTTTCAAATCAAGACCCGATCACTTAATCCGCTCAACCGGTTGATGAGCGGGTGGCGGAGAGAATTTGTGAAATTGAAGTGGAGTAGGTCTCACCCGCTAAAAGAAAAATTTTCAGGGCTAGCTGGATGAGACACCGATCTCGATTTCGCCCTGGGTATTCCGCACCTGTTCCAGGATTTGCGGGACGGTGCGGCCTCTACGTTCGCCAGCGATGAGCACGCTGGAATCCAAAATTACTCCCACGCGGGCGGATTCCACGGTTTGCGGTTCCGAAGGATTTCTTCCACGTCTTCGGCAAAGTCTGCGTCGAGGACTGGAGCTTTACCGGTTTCTTCTTCGCGCGACGGAAGCGAGCACCTTCCGGGCGTTCCGACCCTGCCGCTCAGCGGTGATGAGCACACTGGAGTCGAGAATTAGTCCCATGCGGGAGGGTTGAGCGGCTCGCGATGTCGTTCTACGGCTGCTTCTACATCTTTAGCGAAGTCTGGATCGATGGTGGCGGTTGAATCCTTGGGGAGCAGGGCGATGCACTCGGAGATGGTGCGGCGCACCGGCTCGGCGGCGTGCAGTACGGCCACGGGCCGCGCGTCGTGTTCGATGACGACTTCCGCGCCCGCGCGTACATGGGCCAATAGCGCGGCAAAGTCGCTGGCGGCTTCCGCGTCCGAGATATGGATGACGTGCTTCGTCATAGACTGATTATACATCGGCGCGTGGCGCAGAGAATTTTTGAGGTTGAAGTGGGTAGCTCCCAGCTACTAGAAGAGGAATTTCAGGGCTAGCTGGATGAGGCGTGGGTCTAGGGCGCCCTGGATTTTGCCGAAGTTGGGGGAGTTGATGTCGTTGTTGGGCAGGCGGTAATTGGTCTGGTTGAAGATGTTGAAAAATTCGGCGCGGAATTGCAGTGAGGTGGATTCGCGGATGCGGAAATTCTTGATGGCCGAGAAATCCCATTGCGTGAAGCCCGGGCCCTGGACCACGTTGCGGCCTTCGTTGCCAAAGCGGGCCGGCTGGCCGCCCGGTTGCAGCTGCTGGAACGCTGCGGTGTTGAACCACTCTGCGGTGGTGCGCGGGCCGTTGTTGGGATCACCGATCAGGTTTGGCCGGTCGCTGGAGAACCCGGAAATTTCTGGCGCGCCGCCCTGCAGCGAAACATCGCGCGAGTCATACACCGTGAAGGGCGTGCCGGTCATGAAGGTGGTGATGCCGTTCACCTGCCAGTTTCCCAGGATGGATTGATACCAATTTTCCGGCTGGCGCCAGAAGGGCAGGTTCCACTGGTAGCTCAGCACCAGGCGATGGCGCGCGTCGAAAATCGAGCGCCCGCGCTCGGCTTGCAGGTCAAAGGGATTCTGCGCCAGATCGTTTTCGCCCGCGGTGCTCTGCGCCGCCGAGCCGGTGATGTTGAACGAAGAAACGTCATCCAGCGTTTTTGACAACGTGTAGGACGCCAGGAAAGAAAATTGCTGGCTGAAGCGCTTCTTCAAGCTGACCTGCAGGGCGTGGTAGTTGGAATTGGCGACGCCGGCAATCAAGCCGACCGACGAAAAGTTACAGGGCTGCGGTTGCGCAATGGTGCAGCCGGAATACAGCCGGCGCTGGTCGGAGTTGTCGGGCGTGGCGGCATCGAACGTAGTGGGATTCCCTTCCACGAAGCGGGGCAGCCGGGTGCCCTTGGTGCCCACGTATCCGGCTTCCAAGAGCCAGTTGACGCCAAAAGACCTTTCGATATTGAGGTTCCAATCCTGCGCGTAGGGCAGGCGCAAATTTTTGTCCAGCGTCAGCAGCGTCATGGGCTGAGAAAAACTACCGTTGAAGGGAATTGCTCCGTTATACGGATCGGAAAAATTGGGAAGGCTGACTTGCGGCGTCACCAGATATGGGGGAGCGCTGATGGGCGACTGCAGCG
>JBBRPU010000459.1:0-2734 GCA_038227545.1 Candidatus Acidiferrales bacterium | reverse complement strand
GTTGACTTGATTCGGGAAGACAGAGGTGCCGAGGGTCGCCGTGTTGATTTGGGCTGGGACGGCGTGCGAACGCTGGACGAGCTGAATTGCTGTGATCCTGTTGCCGGTTTGGGTGTCGTGACACCCCACACCGGGGAGACCGCCGGTTACGGTGGTGTAGGCCCCGTAGACACTGCCGTTAATCATCACCCACACGATATTGGAATAGACTACCGAGCGCATCATCATGGTAGTCGCGCACGGAACTGAGGCAAGCGTCAGATTCGTAATGGCGCTGTTTAACCGCTGATTGATGGTCAGGGTTGCCGAGCAGCCTCCGTTGGCGAATCCGGGACTGGATAGTTCGACCGAGACGTATGTGCCCGAGCCGATGATAGCGTCCGGGGAAGCGCGGAGGTAATGGATGAATGTCCCGGCGTTTCCGTAACCCATGAAAGTGAAAGTGGTGTTGACTTCGTATTCGGAGGTGTTGTCCGGAACGGCGACCTTGGAGATCAGCGACCCGCCGCCTGATGTGGAACCCGCGATGCCGACGTACCCGTTGTCGCGATAGGTGGGCGTTCCGTTTTGATACCAGTTGGCGGAGTCATAGGAAGACAAATCGCTTGCGGGCGCTGTGAAATAAGGCGTTGGGCCAGTGCCCTGTGCAACGCCGGTACAGATTACGAGCGCGAGAGCAACGGAAAATAATTTCATTGGACTGCCACCCCGAATCCCGCTACCGTAAAATTCCTTGAATACTTGCGAATTCCCGCTTCAATCTCGGGCTGCGAGTGCCGCCCGCGCTCGAATACCAGCACGTCTGGCCGTTGATCCGCCAACAACTCCCGAAAGGCCGCGCGGTTCACGGCAACAAATTCCACGATGGCATGCTGCCCGTCGTCACTGATGCGGTGCGTGAACGCGATGATGCCGGTCCGTGCGGCCGCCACTTGAGGTGATGGCGCGTAGAGCGGACGTTTGGGATCTTCGGGCGTTCCTTGCCCGACTAGCGGAACGACGGCGATGATTCGGTGATACATATTTCTCGGCTCAACACGATGCTGCTGTGAAAAAGCGACACTCGTTAACCCGAGTAAGAGCACAAGATTGCGGATCAGGGCTCGGAACGCGATTGGCATTTTGTAATACTCTGCGAAAACTGTGCGTAAGTCAACAAAAATGTTTTCTGGAGTTATTTACAACGAAATCCGCCGTATAATTATGTCGTATCAGACGCGTCGTATACGACACAACATCCCCGAAGGAGAAACTATGCAACTCGCACCCGTTCTCACCAACGCCGCCTGGCTGCTGGTCGCCGTCATCTATGCCCTGGCAGCTCGCTTTCGTAAGCCCAGCGTGCAAACTGAGTCCTCCGCTTCCCGGTCGGCCATATCGCCACCTTCGCGCTCGCTCTCGTCTTTTCACCGAGTCTCGCGATCGGGCCTCTTGGCTGGCAATTGATTCCGCAATCGCTCGTCTCCGCATAGCCAAGGCCCGAACCGAAGAATCGTTCATGCTGTCGGCCTTCGGTCAAGCCTACGCGGCCTATCAGCGACAGGTCAGAATGTTGATCCTGTTTATTCTGTAATGCATGACCGGATCGAGGAATTGGCCGCCCAAATCCACAGCGACTTGCGCGCGATCCGGAAGATTCTCCACCAGCCCGTGGCCGCGCAAGTCGCTCGCGGCGGCTTGGCCGACGTCCACAAGAGCGCCATGGGGGTGATCGTGAAGGCCGAAGCCATCAGCCTGAAGGATCTCAGCCAGGAACTGCGACTCGCGCACAGCACCGTCTCCGGCCTCGTTGACCGGCTCGCCAAGAAAGGCCTGGTGGAGCGCAAGGCCAACGAAGCGGATCTCCGATTCAGCAAAATCGTGCCGACGTACGAAGTCAAGAAATTCCTGCGCGATATCCGGCCCACCCTGGAAAAACAGCCGTTAGCCGAAGCCCTGAAAAAAGCACGCCCCGTCCAACGGGAATCGATCTCCCAAGGAATCGCAACCTTGCGCCACTTACTGGAATAGTTCTTTATCCGCGTTCATCAGCAGCCCGCAAAATAGTCCATAATCCCAAGAGTGACTCCGGCACGCGCGGCCTTGCTTCAGCTTCTCTCGACCATCGCTGCGGCCCACGTCGGCAGCCCCGACGTCTTCCTCGAAGCCGCCGCCGGTCGCTGCTCGTCACTCTTCGCCCGCCCCCCTCACCGGCATCGCCAAGAAATATCCGCCCGCGCCCGATCTCCTGCAACGTTCCAGAGAAGATCCGCAGTTGGCGAATGCTAATGACAAGCGCCAAATACGAGATGCCGCCAGGGAAGTTGGTGTCGATCCGCAGAAATTTTCGCGCTGGATCGAAGCTGAGAAAGATGCAGAATTGATGGGTTCAAGCGAAAACTATTCTTATTCTCGTCTCATCGAACTCGCGAAAGAGTTTAAGGACGAAAGCATTCGCTAGGGATGTCAGTAGGTACCTTTCATAGATACAAAGAGTGACCAGATCGTCGGCCCGCGTGGAAACGATCTGGCGAGAGATAGAGCTATATAAATCTTATGTTTAATTCTCGCCTCGTAAGGGGAATTTGTGGGTTAGCGAGCCGCCTTGGTGAGAAAGCGGCGGAACTTCCGGCAGGTGGAATCAAACGACCTCTGCTGGTCTTCGCCGCCGTGATACAGGAGCGGGCCGCCGTATTGGATCATTCCTGAGAGGACTCGTTCCACCGGCTTCTTTCTCAGAGTAGGATCGTTGTGG
>JBBRPU010000458.1:0-2751 GCA_038227545.1 Candidatus Acidiferrales bacterium | reverse complement strand
TTTCAATGACAACGAACTCACGGAACGCTTCATCCTATACCCAGCAAGCGAGATTAAGTTTTGGCAGCAGTTCAAGAATACTGAGGAGACAAAAATGAAAAACAATAATGCATTCGCAGCATTTGTTTATTGGATCGCTACGGTAGCCGCGACCGCATCGCTCGTAACCCACGTTGCACAGTGGAACAGCAACGAAAGCGAATCAAAACAGGCTGCTGTGGCAACGCGCACGCTGGCGCAGAATTCTGAAGCAAACTCTGATGTGGAATTGTCGGCGCCCTACCGCGATGGCGTGTACCTGGCGAAGCTCTCGCAGCAACGGGGTGAGCAGCGTGCGCCTTCCGTGGGCCGCTGGGCCACGGCACAACAGCGCGAAGCTTTTTCTGCCGGATACGGCCAATCCCTTGAGCAGATCGCCCAAGTCCGCGTAGGTAACTAACTAACCAACAAGGCCAATGGTGGTGCAGAGCCTGATTCGAAGACAGGCTCTGTCCTTCCTTAAAATCTACTCGGTGTTTTTGCCGATTCCCGTAACACGCGTGCCATCAAACTTGGTGAACGAGAATCCCGCAAACGATTCATTCCAGCAGTGCGCCATGTCGCGCAGCATGGATATGGCCACCGCTTCTCCCAGGATCACCGAGTCCACGTAGTCGTAGCGCCAGTGCACCGCCGCGTGGCTCCGGCCAATCGCAACGTTAGCCGCCACTTTGTTCATTTCGCCGCCGATGGTCATCTGCGCCGCGTCGGTGCCGCTGTAAGGCACTAGCGAGAGCCCATCTTCGCTCGGTTGCACTAGCTGCATTCCCGGCACCGCGGAGATCGGGGCTAAATCATCGAACCACGCTTTCACGATGGTCGCGCAGGCGCCCGCCACCGTGGCGTGGCCCGACCCGTACGAAGGATGCTGCGGGCAACCCTCCGGGAAAGCATGCGGTAGAAAATAGGAACCGTACTTTGCAAACGTCCGCGCCAGCGCATCGGAGTTCAACACATCACTGTGAACGGGGTAGCTGGCCTGGTGAGTTTTTGTCATGTGCACCAGACCGCCATATGCTTCCGGGCGCAGATGCCGGTGCACGAACCACTTCGCATACCACACCGCTTTCAGCGCCCGTTGCGAAACCTCCGCGACAATGGTCTTGAGGTGCGGAGCGCCAAAGGTCCCGAAACCAGCTTGGGTGCGCGAGCCCGCATACGGATGATTGGCGTCCAGAGGCGCGCCGCGATCCACCAGCACCAGACAGGCGTTGAAATATGCTTCAAACAAAACGTCTATGTGCACGTAAGCGCCAAGCCCGCGCCCATTCCGCATGTATTGCGAGTTGGCATCAATCTGATTTTGCGCGAACGGCCCCTGCCCATTCTGCACCGCCAGCCAAGAAGCCTGGTCTGTCATGTAATCCACGTTGGGCACGTACGTGGTAAACATCTGCTGTATGGGAATCGCTCCGTAACTGAAGGGCTGCACCAGGAACTGCGAAATGTACGGGCCAACCAGGTCGCCCGGGGTAAAGCCGCGAAAAAAATTTTGCGCGGTGACCGGCTTGGCGCCGTGAAAAGCCTGCAAAGAATTTAATTCCGCAATCGCCGCCTGCGTAAGCGGCTCATTGCCGTACTCTGTGAAATTCACATCGCGGCACAGCGCCATCCAGTAATTTTCCACCGCGGCGGCGGCGATCTCGCGGCTGGCTACCGACGGTGGAGTGCCGGTCGCCAACGCGTGCGAGTCCGCGCCCTCCAGATCAAACGCCAAACCCGCTTGTGGATCTACCAGCAGGCTGGTACCGCCCATTTGAATTTGATCGAACACGCGATGGTCGCCGATGGTCACCGCACGAATCAAGCTGGCATACGAGGCGCTGTCCACTTCCCCGATGCCGTTATGCACCAATCCTTTTGAATAACTGCCGATGCGATTCGGGAAGCGATTTTCGTCGCCATTGCTGATCTGGTTAGGAATGCGCAGGTTGAGCTCCGCCTGCGCCGCATTTACGCGCGCGTTGAAACATTTGAGTGCGCGCTGCCGGACACTGGTATTGCTAGCGCCGAAATCGTTGGTGGAAACTTGCTGCGCGGGCGCCGCAGTTGCCAGCGGACCTGCCAATACCGCCCCTCCCGCAATGCTCGCGGCCGCTACTCCGCCCACTTGCCCTAGAAAAGCGCGACGCGAAGCTCCGCGCGATCTCAATTTCTCAGGTAAGTCATCCGATGGCGCTTGTGCTTCAGTGTTGTGCGCTGAAGTCCGCATTTCGTGCTTCATCGAAAATCTCCTCCCTGACCGGCATCCCGATTTGGTTGGCTCCGTCTTGTTGTTGAATTTTAGATGTGTCCCGCCGCTACCTCTCGGCGCCCAAGTCACTATAATCACGCATATTCACAACGATCGCAGGAACGCATACACAAGCTGTTTTTGCGCCGGCGAAAGATTTCTGAATCGCTGTGACTCCTCCGCGGCTTCGTGACTGTGCCTTTGCACGGCTTCCTCGATAGTCGTAACCGAGCCGTCGTGCATCAATTGCGTGCGCGTTCGCAGACCCCACAAAGGCGCCGTACGCATTTTGTACGCCGTATCGGCGGGACCATTTTGCTGAATGCCATCACTCGTGCCGATGTCGTGCAGCAGGAAATCTCCAAACGGGTGGAATTGTTTTCCGCCCAGCGCTTCGGGAACGACGTAAGCGCCGCCATGAAGGGCGGTGCCCGCGGGAGCGGTGACTAGAGTAGCGACATGGCACGACGCGCACCCCA
>JBBRPU010000457.1:0-2751 GCA_038227545.1 Candidatus Acidiferrales bacterium | reverse complement strand
GTCATTCGCATTATTCGTGGTTCCGGAAATCTCGCCGAAGCCCTTGAAAACTTGCTCAAATATTTTACCGAGCAGGACGTCACCATTACGGAAAACGGCAAGTCTCGCAAACTCGAGGGTGTAAAGCTCGACGGCCGCAAATACAAGCTTGGCCCCATCGAAGGTGATGTCGCCACCCGCGCCACTCTCGGCCTCACTCCCGTCCAGGTTGACGCCATTCTCGAGCTGCAACTCCACCGCCTCACGCAACTCTCCGTGGATGAAATTCTCAAGGAACTGAAATCCATCCGCGAGTTAATTGCCGAGTTGGAAGAAATTCTCAACAGCGAAAAAAAGCTCAAGCAAGTCATTACCGCCGAGCTGCGCGAAGTCCACAAAGCTTACGGAGACGAGCGCCGCACGCAGATCGTGGACAAGGTCGACGAAATCAAGCTGGAAGACTTGATCGCTGACACCGACATGCTCATCACCGTCAGCCACGCCGGCTACATCAAGCGCACCTCCACCGACACTTATCGCCACCAGGGCCGCGGCGGTAAAGGCCGCATCGGCGCGCGTACCAAGGAAGAGGACTTCGTCGAGCACCTCTTCATCGCTTCTGCGCACAGCTATATTCTGATTTTTACTTCCAAGGGCCGCGTCTATTGGTTGAAGGTGTATGAATTGCCGGAAGCCGCCGCCGCCACGCGCGGCAAAGCCATCTCCAGCCTCGTGAAATTTCAGGAAGACGAAAAACTCACCGCCCTCGTCGCCGCCCGCAACCTCGAAGAAGTCGGCCGTTACGTTTTCATGGCCACCAAAAGCGGCACCGTCAAGAAATCCGCCATCGTGGAATTTTCCAATCCCCGTTCGAACGGCATCATCGCTATCAATCTCGATGGCAGTGATGAGCTCATCGGCGTCAAACTAACCGACGGCAAGCAGATGATTTTCCTCGCCAGCCACGAGGGCCAGGCCATCCTCTTCCGCGAAACGGAAGTTCGCCCCATGGGCCGCAATGCCGGCGGCGTCAACGGCATGGACCTCGACAAAGATGATTACGTCGTCAGCATGGACGCGGTGCAGCCCGATTTCACCATCATCGAAAAAGAACACAAGCAGACCACGCAAAATCTGGAAGAGTTGGAAAACGAGCACATCAAAGATTCGCTGATGACCTTGATGCTCACCGTGGCCGAAAAAGGATTCGGCAAGCGCACCCCGCTCGCCGAATACCGCATTACTTCCCGCGGCGGCAAAGGCGTCGTCAACATGAAGACCACCGACCGCAACGGTTACGTCGTCGCCACCCTGCAGGTCACCGAAGATTCCGACGTGATGATCATCACCCACAACGGCAAAGTCATTCGCGTGCACGCCAGCGAAATCCGCGAAGCCGGCCGCTCCACCCAGGGCGTTCGCCTGCTGCGCCTCGACCCCGACGATTTCGTCGCCGCCGCCGCCGTCCTCCAGGAAGAATCAGAAGAAGAAAAAAAATAACCACCCATCTCGGTAGCTGGGTCCGTCAGTAGGTATTCTGCAGTTGGTATTCTGCAATTTTATTTCGCAGTAGTTATTTGTCAGCTGATCTTGGCTAACGATCGCACCAGGTGCCCAGACCTGTCATTCCGAGCGGAGTCAAGCCGACGCTTTTTCCCTTCAACTTCGCTCCTGTTTACCCCGGTGGGGGCGAAGTCGTCGCCTTGCGCAGTCGAGGAACCTCTCATCGATCGCACGCGTGAGCCATCAACGACTTTTACTCCGCGCTACGCGCCCAGACCTGTGAAGTCCGTTCAACTTCTGAATTGGCAGTCACACTCCAACTTCTCCAGCGCACTTTGCTTCCGCCCCATCCCCGTATAAAATTCCTCCATGAAAACAACTCGCCGCTTCCTCGCACTCCTCCTTATCGCAGCGCCGCTACTAGTCTTCTCACTCAGCCACTCCGCCGCAGCAAGACCTCCGTCCAAATATCTGGCCTTCATCGGCACTTACACCACCAAGACCGACAGCAAAGGCATCTACGCATTTCGCTTTGACGCCGCCACGGGGCAGCTGACTCCCATCGGCGTGGCCGCACAAGCGCAGGACCCTTCCTTCCTGACCATCTCGCCAAATCAAAAAAATCTCTACGCCGTCAACGAGCTCTCCACTTTCAGCGGAAAAACCAGCGGAGCCGTCACCTCCTACTCGCTCGATCGCAAAACCGCAAAACTCACCCAGCTGAATCAGGTACCCAGCGGCGGAGCCGATCCCTGCTACATCTCACTCGATCACACCGGCAAATACGTTTTAGTCGCCAACTACAGCGGCGGCAGCGTCGCTACGTTTCCCGTCGCCCCTGATGGCCATCTCGGCGCCGCCTCCGCCTTCGTGCAACACCAAGGCTCCGGCCCCAATAAAGAACACCAGGAAGGCCCTCACGCACATTACATCGCTTCCTCCGCCGACAATCGTTACGCTTTCGTTGCCGACCTGGGCCTCGATCAGGTGCTCATCTATCGCTTCGATCCCGCCAGCGGCTCACTCACTCCCAGCGATCCGCCTTACGCAAAACTAGCTCCAGGCGCTGGCCCGCGCCATCTCGCGTTTCACCCCAACGGAAAATTTGCTTACGTCCTTAGTGAACTCAACTCCACCGTCACCACGTTCGCCTTCAACCCGGCAAACGCATCCTTCTCGAATCTGCAGGCCCTTTCAACCATTCCAAAAGATTTCACCCCACACAATGACACCGCCGAAATCGTCGTCCACCCCAGCGGAAAATTTCTC
>JBBRPU010000456.1:0-2753 GCA_038227545.1 Candidatus Acidiferrales bacterium | reverse complement strand
TGCCGCGCCATCCACTTTATGAACGCTGAAACAACCACGTCTCTCACCATTCGGGAACGCGAGCGTCGGCAACAACTCGATAACCTGAACATCGCCGAGCGGGTGTTGCGAGCCAACCTCCACATGCACGGAGTGGATGACGCTGCAAGGGAACACATGGAACGTGCGCTTAACCACGTCCGAGAAGGCTACATCGCAGTAAATGAACCCGGGCGGGCGCGCAACGTCGGAAGACTGGTCGAGGATTTGAGCAAGGTTGATCGGCTCATGGAGAAATTGACGAACAGTCGAACTCGAACGGGCGTAACCACACACACGACAGGCTGATTTATGTTCGAGCACGCTCCAAATGGTTTCTTTGTTCGCAACCTTATCGTCTTCAATCATTTGCGAACTGGCGGTTACGTCGCCAAAGGTTTCGTCTTCGAACCGCCTGACCTGACCAATAGTCCGGCTTCCGATCTAAACGATTTTCAAGATCAACTCTGCCTCCTTCTGGCCTCGCTCAACGAAAATCAGCGCCTCCAGGTGCAATATTTCTGTGACTCAGATTATCGGGCAGAACTTGTTCGTTACCAGCAGGAAACCGAGCGGTTCACCAATGTTTGGACCAAGCGCGCCCGCAACGAACGATTCACCCGTTACTGGCAGGCCATGTCCGAGCGCAAGCTTCGACGCCAACGGGTTATTTTCTACGTCACGCGTGCTTTGGAAAACGTGCCGAAGGGGTTCCAAAGCAATGCCAACCGCCGCGAATACTATACGATTTTATTGGACCAGCTTCAGACTGAATATGATCACATCCACCAGTTGCTCTTGGAGATTTTCGGCTCCGACGGCGCACGGATTCTGCCTATGTCGGACGTCGATCATTTCCGGCATTTCAAACGTTTCCTCAATCCCTCGTTGAGCGACCGCTTTGACTACGACGCGGCAGACGGGTTCGCACCTGAACTCTCCATCCAGGAAAATTGCTGGCACAGCGAGGGGAGCGGACAATCCGACTTCGGCTTCTTTCTCGACGGCAATTATCATTCGTTGATTGTGCTGACCCGTTGGCCGCGCACGACGTATCCCGGCATCATTCAGCGGCTCACCAATTTGCGGCTCCTCGACTACAGCATCACGGTCAACATCGATCCCTTGCCAATCTCGGAGGAAATCAACAAGGAGGAAAAGGAACATGAACGCGTGGCCGGCGACTATGCCAGCGAGAAGAAGATTTCCCTGCTCACAGTCATGGAGAAAAAGCAGAAGAAGATTCATGCGCTGATGCAGGGGCAAACGATTCCATTCCACGCCATGCTCGCAATTCGTGTTTGGGACAAGACGCGAGATGGCCTGAACGCAAAGGCCGGGGCGATCAAAAACGCCATCAATTCAATGAACGCGGCCCAATATTTCGAGAGCAATCTGCCCAGCACATCCCGAAACCTGTTCTTTCAGACGTGGCCGGGTTGGACGTGGGGACGATACGAACACCGAAAACTTTATGCCGAACATCGTTTCCTGGCCGACATGCTGCCGGTCACGAGCACGTTTACCGGGCACCTTGCGAATGCCGAAGCCATTTACGATGGACCGCACGACAACCTGATTGGCGTCGAAACGTTCTCGGGCTCGATTGATAACAAGACACCCCAACACGCGGTTTTATTGGGCATGTCCGGGGCGGGAAAATCCGTTACGGTCTGCGACCTGCTCACCCAAACCGAGGGCTACTTCGGATACACAGTCATCATTGAGGAAGGTCTCAGCTATGGGATTTATACCGCAACCGTCGAGGATGGCGCGAGGCCCATTGTGATTCATCCCGACGGCGACCTGACGATCAATTATCTCGACACAAAAGGATTGCCTCTCACGCCCGACCACCTTTCCGCCTCCACGGCATTGGTCGCCCGGATGATTGGCACCAGCGCCCAGGAGGACAAGCAGATGCTCCGGCAGGCGCAAATCGCCAAGTACATCAACTTGCTTTACGAAGATTCATTCCAGGATTGGTGCAAACGCCGGCACGACCAGCTTCTCGACATTTCCCGCCACGCACTGGCGTTACAGAAGTTTCGTGGCGAAAGGATGCCGCCCGGCGCGACCGGCCTCGAAACTTTTGCCGACTTTCGCGACTGGACAGCCAATCGGGCCGACGAGGCCGCAGAGTATCAGCGACAATTTGAAGAATCAGTAGTGTTGAAGTTTTTGAAGGACCCGAAGACCAGTAAGGAAGTCCGCAATCTCGCCTACGCCTATTTTACGCCTGACGAGTTTCCGACCCATCGAATGCTCCAAGAACTGATGATGCTTGATCCGGTGGAAGCCGACCGCGACCAGATCATGGAAATCGCCACGTTGATTCTCCCGTGGTGCCGGGACGGCAACTATGGCTGCCTGTTTGATGGGACGAGCAATCTTTCATTGACTGGAAAAATTGCCCACTTCGAGTTGGGCTATATCCCGGAGTCGGCGAAGGAATTGAAAGCGGCGGCGGGTTTCCTCATCACCAATCATGCTCGCAAGCATATCATGACCCTACCACGCGCGATTCGGAAGCGGAACGTGTATGAGGAAGTGGCCCGCTTCCTCGACATCCCCGGCGGACAGGAAATTGTTCAGGAATCGTACGCCCAACTTCGCAAATTCAATTGCTGGAACATCTCGATTGTTCAGCAGTATGCGCGGTTCAAACAATCGCGCATCCGTTCCGCCGTGTTCGGCAACAGTCGCCAGTTCTTCATCATGCGGCAAAACGACCG
>JBBRPU010000455.1:0-2755 GCA_038227545.1 Candidatus Acidiferrales bacterium | reverse complement strand
TGACCGGCCGGCGGCCGTAACGATCGGACCAGGCGCCCAGCATGGGCGAGAAAATAAATTGCATGGTGGCCCAGGCAAATCCGAAATAGCCGGTCATGTTTACGGCGCGAGCGATGTTGCCGCCTTCGAATTGTTTGATCAAATTTGGCAGGACTGGCGCGACGATTCCGAAGGCCAGAAAATCCAGAAGAATAGTGATGAAGATGAAGGCGAAGGCCGCCTGGCCGAACGGCGAGCGCTTGGGAGCGCCCGTGCCCGAGGGAGACGGACCCACAGCATCGCTGGACGCGGCGTTCTGACCTGTTGAAACGGAATCAGTCATCTGGAAATTGGAACTCTAAACTTCCAGAATTACCGGCAGGATCAAAGGCCGCTTGGAAGTATGTTTATTGATGTAACGCTTGAGGTCCACGCGAATTTTTTCCTTGATGACGCCCCAGTCGGTTTTTTCTTCAGCGTTGGATTGTTCCACGGTATTGATGATGACTGCGCGCGCGCCGGCAATTAATTCCTGGCCATTGTCGCTCATCAATCCTCGCGTAACGATTTCGGGATGCGACTCCATTTTGCCGGTGTGTTTGTCTATGGCGATGATGGAGACGACCACGCCGTCCTCGGAAAGATGTTTGCGATCGCGGATGACCACTTCTTCGATTTCTTCCAGCGAGCCGGAATCCACGCAGACGCGGCCGGCGGTGACCGGGTCGCGGCGATGCGCGCCGTCTTCCTTGAACTCGATGACCTTGCCGTCTTCGAGCAGCAAAATTTCTCCCGAGACGCAGCCAATCTGGTGCGCCAGGGCTGCGTGGCGGAACAGGTGCCGGTATTCGCCGTGAACGGGAATGAAATATTTGGGCTTTACGAGCTGCAGCAAAAGTTTCTGCTCTTCCTGGCTGGCGTGGCCGGAGACGTGAATGGTACCGGCGGAGTTGTCGTAATAAACCAGCGCGCGGCGGCGGAACATGTGATCCAGCATGCGAAAAATGGCTTTTTCGTTTCCGGGAATGATGCGCGCGGAAAGAATGACGGAGTCGTTTTCATCCACGGAAACGAAGCGATGATTATCCACGGCGATGCGCGACAGGGAAGACATGGGCTCGGCCTGGCTGCCGCTGGCCAGAATCACGATGCGCTTGGGATCGAAGCCGCGAATGTCTTGCGGGCGGACGACCATGCCATCGGGAATTCGCAGGCACTCGAGAGAGTGCGCGATTTCGACGTTGTCCACCATGCTGCGGCCGACGAAGGCGACCTTGCGGCCCACGCGGGAGGCGATATCAATGACCTGCTGGATGCGGTGAATGGACGACGCGAAGCAGGACAGGATCACCCGGCGTGGCGCGGAGCGGCACAGCTCTTCGATGCGCGGCACGATGGCGCGCTCCGAGGGCGTGAAGCCGGGGCGTTCCACATTGGTGGAATCGCTGAAAAGCGCCAGCACCCCTTCGTTTCCGTAGCGCGCGAAAGCGTGGAGATCAAAGGGTGCGCCGCCGACAGGCGTCTGATCAATCTTAAAATCGCCGGTGTGGATGATGACGCCGGCGGGGGTGCGCACGGCGAGCGCCACGCAATCAATGGTGCTGTGCGTTACGGCGATGAATTCGACTTCGAAGGGTCCGATTTCCACCATGCGGCCGGGCAAAACTTCCCGAAGAGTCGTCGAGTCCAGCAAGCCCGCTTCCGCGAGGCGTTTTTTCACCAGCGCCAGCGTGAAGCGCGTTCCGTACACCGGAACATTCAGGTCGCGCAGGATGTACGGCAGAGCGCCGATGTGATCCTCGTGGCCGTGCGTCAACACAATGGCGCGCACCTGGGCGCGGTTCTGCTTCAAAAAAGTAATGTCGGGAATGACCAGATCAACGCCCAGCAGCTCGGATTCGGGAAACATCATGCCCGCGTCAATGACGAGAATGTCCTCGCCAGTTCGCAGTGCCATCATGTTCATGCCAAATTCGCCGAGACCGCCGAGGGGAACTACCGTGAGGGATTGCGAACTCTTGTTCAATGAAGCGTCATCTCCAAAACGCGTGTGTGAATCGTATCACAGTGAGGGTGCGGGACTGGGCGCGTGTAGTGCGGCGTGGCCAGGCAATCAGCGCTTGCCGACGAATAGGTGGACGATGGAGACGAGGATCACCGCGCCCAGGGTGGCTGCCGCGAGAGAAATAATAAATCCGCCGCCAAAAATTCCCAGGCGCGTGAATATCCAACCGCCCAAGAGCGAACCGACCAATCCTAGAACGATGTCGGTGAGGCATCCATAGCCTTCGCCGCGTGAAATTTTCCCCGCCAGCCATCCCGCCAGCAGGCCGATCAGGATCCAGCCCAGGAGGCTGCGTTGATAGGTTACTTGCACGACTTGAGTTTCAAAAAATGCTGCAAACATGGTTACCAACATCCCAGCCCCCTAAAACATTTGGACAATTCGCTGCACTGGCGTGCTTAGTTTAGCAAACTCGGGATTTCCTGGCACTCAGCAGAGAGAAACGCGGCGTCAGGATTTCTCATGGCGCGGACTTGGTTGCTGTTGGGTCATGCAGTGGAGGGTGCCTAAACCGAGCACGAGGTCGCGGCAGGCGACACCGACAACTTCGCGATTGGGAAAAAGTTCCGCCAGTTTGTTTAGCGCCACGCGGTCGTTTGAATCGTTGAAAGTAGGTACGATCACAATCTTGTTGGCGATGTAAAAATTCGCATAGCTGGCCGGCAGGCGTTGGCCATCAAAATAAATTGCTTTGGGCATAGACAGAGTTTC
>JBBRPU010000454.1:0-2759 GCA_038227545.1 Candidatus Acidiferrales bacterium | reverse complement strand
CGGAACGCTACGCGGCGGAAAGCTACCGCAAAGCCTCGCGCCAGATGGACGAAGCCGATGCAATAGCCAGTTCGCGGCATGAAGACAAGAAAGCGCTGATCGCGCTATCGCGAGAAGTGGTGGAAAAAGCCGAAGACGCGCGTGAAATCTCCGTGAAACACATAGACGAAGAACGTGTCGCGCGCGAACGCAGCGCCAGTGAAGGACGCGAAGCCGATGCCCAGTCGCGCGCGCATGACGCGGAGTCGGAAACCGCGGAGGCCGTTCGCCAGCGCAATGAAGCGGATCGCAAGAACCGCGATGCGCAAGCAGCCGCTCAACAAGCTGCCGGAGCACAAGCCGACGCCGAGCGAGATCGCAACGCGGCGCAGCAAAAGCAGCAATCCGCGGAGGCGGATTCTGACCGCGACCGCGCCAACGCGGCGTCTTCGGACGCCAAACTTCAACAAGCCTTGCGCGACCGCGAAGATATTCGCGCGCGATTGCTGCAGCAATTCAATTTGATTCTGGAGACGCGTGATACCGCGCGGGGACTGGTGGTCAACATGTCGGATGTGCTGTTTGATTCCGGCAAGTTCACGCTACGGCCCTTGGCTCGCGAAAAGCTGGCGAAAATCTCCGGCATCGTGCTGGCGTATCCGTCACTGCGACTGGCGGTGGAGGGCAATACCGACAGTGTGGGCACGGAAGAATTCAACCAGCAACTTTCCGAGCAGCGCGCCGACGGTGTGCGCGGCTATTTGACGCAGCAAGGCGTGCGGGAAACTTCAACGAGCGCGGCGGGATTTGGAAAAACCAAGCCCATCGCTTCGAATGAGACGGCCGAAGGGCGGTAGCAGAATCGCCGCGTGGAGCTAGTGGTTTCGGGCGAAGTGATCGGCACGAAGATTAGTACGTTAAGCGTGCAACCGGTCGCGGATTCGACGACGCCTCAGTAGTTTTTTTATGCGTGGCTGGTCCGCTCAGCGGGTTGCTGTTGAGCGGGCCACGATGATGGCGGTTTCGGCGGGATTGGCATCGTAGTAGCCGACGAAACGGTGCGTTTCCATGGCGTCGTAGGAATTAAGATTGTGGGCCCAGCGAAAGCCGATCGGCTGGTACCAGAGTTCGACATCCACTTTGTATGGGCCTGGCGTATCGCCAAGATTAACCGAGTACCGCACGGAGCTTCCGGCGTCGGTAAAATTCGGGTCATCGGCGGCATCGCCGGTGACGGCAATATCTTTGTCGGCGTTTTGTTTTTGAAAACCCGACGGCAGCAGCCGATTGTCCTTCAAATAACCCACCGCATTCGAAAGTCCCGTGGTAATGCGGCCGTCCTGATCTTTCAGAATGGGCTCGTAGATTTGTACTTCATCGCTATTTTTGATTTCGCGGTAATGCGGCTCGAAGCGCGAAGCGTCGGCATCATTATCATTCCCTTCAATGGAGCCGTCGGGATGCATCGCGCCAGATTCGAATGCGACTCGCCCGTCGCGGTCCCGGACCAATACGTGCAGCCAGGCACGCCTGGATGGATAGGCAGTGGGAAATTTATGTCCGGTGAGATTTTCTACCAGCACATGCATTTGCAGCCGCGACGAAACTACATGTACGTCGCGAATGCTGACGCGGGCGGTTTTCGTCTGCAGGAAATCAATAGTTCGTTGCGCTTCCGCGGTCAGCTCCTGCGGCATGGCGGCGACGCTCAAATCCGCGCGGCGAAGATTCAACAACTTCAGCATGAAGAAATTTGCGCCGACGAAGGTGTGCTGGCGCACGTTGGGCCGCAGTACACCGAGCACCGCGGAGATGGGCGCGTCTTCACCCACTTCCGGCATGTGGCAAGACTGGCAGCTGTTTTTATTGGCGTAGCTGCTGTGCTGCCATTCGAGGTAAGGCACCTGCTCGGGAAACAGTCCGAGTTCTTTCCCCCCGGGAGCCAGCGCCCGGGTGTAAAGCGTGTGACACGTGGCGCACAGCGCGGAATCTTGAATGTGAGTTTCGCCGGTGGGGCGAAATCCTTCCGAAGAAGTTTGCATGACGTGCGCCTGGCCGTTTTGAATCGCGTACGGACCGTACTCCGGATGCTCCCCTTTGGTGCGAGGTGTCTCGACGACAAAACCGCCATTAAAACTTTCTTTGGTGCCAAGTTTTTCTTTGCTGATTTGGTGGCAGACGGAGCAGGACACGCCATCTTCTGCGGCGGCATTTTTCTTAGGGTCGTGATCAAAAGGAAGATGCGCGAATACCGCACCGAGGCGGTTCTCTACTTTGGCCTGATAGCGCGCAATGGGCATGTGACAGGCAGCGCACTCGTCTTCAATTTTTGCTTTTGATTCCGGATGCTCCATGATTTCGCGCCGCACGCTGGCTTGCCAGTAAGGATCGCGCGCAGCGTTGGCCATGATAGTGGAGCGCCAGTCGAAGCCAATGGAAACATCTTTGCCGGAAGGCGCGGTCAGGCCGTTGTGGCAGGCGAGTCAGCGGTCGGAGGTTTGGAATTGTGGTTTAAGAGCGGTGTTTTTGCCGCTCTGGCCTATGGCCGCGACCGGCAGACAGAAAAGCCCCAGCATCGAAATCAGCAATTTCGACAAATTTCGCATTACCAGCCTTCGTTCAATCTTCCGTCCTGCCAATCCCAAAGCAGGTAAAACACAATTTGTTTGGAGCGCCCGTCGGTGTTGTTCACGGGGAGACGCACACCGAGATCAGCGCGAATGTGCTGGCGCTTGCTGATGGTCACTTGCATTTGAGGCAGCACGTCCCAATTGGTTCTT
>JBBRPU010000453.1:0-2790 GCA_038227545.1 Candidatus Acidiferrales bacterium | reverse complement strand
GAAGTGTACAAAATCATTTTTGAAACCACACGCGCGCTGAAAGCCGACAGCGTTACGCAAAGTTGTCCGTGCGGCACGCCTCCCAGCTTGGCGTGGTTCCGCTACATGGACCAGGCCGTCACCGCCGATCCCGTGGGATCCGTGCAGGTGCGCAGGCGCATGAAAATGTACAAGGCGTTGCTGGGCCCCCGCGCCGCCGTTTACGGCGACCACGTGGAGTTGACGCGAATTTCTGGCGAGGGTGACAAGGAGCAGGACCTGGGAAACGATTTCGCCTCCACGCTTGGAACCGGCGGCGTGTTGGGCACGAAGTTTACCTGGCCCGACTACGGACCAAAGCTCAAGAATGTGTATTTGGATTCCGGCAAGGAACCGCACTGGAAGAAATGGATCAATCTATATAACGAGAAAATGCTCTCCAAGGGAAATTTCCTGGATCTGTACATCTACGGCTATGACGCGCCGGAAGCTTACGCCATCGAAAAAGACGGCAACATGTTCTACGCCTTTTACGCCCCGGACAAGGCGGGCAAACCTGCTAAGGGCGCGGATGCACGGGCTGAGTGGAAAGGTCCCGTGGAGTTGCGCGGCCTGAAAGCCGAGGCTTACAAAGTCGTGGATTATGTGAACAACAAAGACTACGGAACGGTTAACGGGCCGACCGCGAAGATTGATGCCGAGTTCACTGGGAGCTTGTTGCTGCAGGCTACGCCGCAGGCGGGCTCAGCCTCGGCGAATAAATAAATACGTCAGGACTTTCTGCCTTCCGCTTAGGACGGCGACTGCGGCCAGTTCTTTTGCAGAAAACTTTCTCGATGTGATTTCTCGCGAAACGCTTCCGTCCCTCCCGCGCGCGTGACAGAAAGCGCTCCGGTGATATTTCCGAACTTCAGGCATTCTTCGATTGTTGCATCGCGAATATATTGGTGAACAAATCCGGCGTCAAAACTGTCTCCCGCGCCGACGGCGTCAATCGCGGGGCACGTTAGAGCTGGCGCGGAAAATACTTCGTCTGCGCGTTGGGCCATGGCGCCGTTCCTGCCGAGCTTGATGACCACCAGGGGAACTCGCTTCGCAAGAATGCGCGCCGCGCTCTTCGCATCGTTGGTATGCGCGATCTTGCAGGCTTCCTGCTCGTTCGGAAGTAAAACGTCTACATATTTAAGAACCGCGGACAGATCGTCAGACCATTCCTCGCTGGGGTCATCGTTAGTGTCCAGCGATGTACTGAGCCCCGCTTGTTTGGCATGCCTGAAAAGATCGGCCACTTGCGGTCGTAAAGCGCGCTGAAGAAAATAGGAGGACAGGTGGAAATGGCGCGCGCGGCAAACGTACTCCAGATCGAGGTCCGCAAAACGCAATTCCGCAATGGTGCCCGGATAAGTGAGAATGTAGCGTTGCGTGCTCCGGGGTATAATGACCGTTAGACCCGTCTGCTTACCCGGAAACCGGCGCACACCCGATAAATCCGTGCCGCTCTCGCCCAGGCGTTGCAGGCAGATCTCTCCAAACTCATCGCTTCCAATCGAGGAGCTGAAGCCGACCTCATTACCAAGCAAAGCAAGGTTGTTAGCGAAGATAGCGGACGAACTGCCTAGCGTGACACTCATTTCGGAAGCCAGATGTTCGCGATCCAGCTCCAGATTTTCCGGAAGTCCCGACAAAATAATATCGAGGTTCAGTTCTCCAACCACCGACACATCGAAGTTTTTTGGCGGGTGCGCCACGGCTAATCGAGCAGCACGACGCGCGTTAGATTTTTGGGAGCGTCGGGATTCAGCCCTTTTTTAATGCCGGTATAGCATCCCAGCAATTGTGCAGGAACCACGAAAGGCGCGAGCGTGGCCAGTTCGGGAACCTTCAGTCCCAGTTCAAATAACAGATCGCTCGAGGCGCGAATGGTTTCGCTGGCATGGTTGCAGACCGCTACGATTACACCGCCAAGTTTTTTCATTTCGACCAGTACTTCACACTCGGCAGCTTTCCCCTGTTCGCTGAGAAGAAAAACTAAACATGTCGCCGAGCTTACGATGGATTTGGGGCCGTGACGAAACTCCAACGTATGAAAAGACTGACTGTACGAGCAGGACATCTCTGTGACTTTGAGCGCCGCTTCGCGAACGATGCCCTGAAACGGACCCTGGCCCAGAAAAATGTAGTCTTCAAAACTATGCTTGGCTGTGAAAGCAGCCACCCCATCGGCGATGGAATGCAACGAGGGTGCAAATTGCTCCGCGAGGCTTTCGAGCGCCGCGCAGAAATCTTTAGCTCCGCTCTTAAGCGCCGCCAGATATTGCATGACCAACAGCATGGAACTGAAGGACCGCGTCATCACCATGCTAGCTTCGTCCGCGGAGGAAATCCGGATAGTCAATTCGCAAGCGGATTCCAGCGGGGAGTTCGGCGTGCACGTCAAACCTAACGTCGGTACACGGTGCTCGTTACGCAGCACCGCGGCGGCCCGAACTGCTTCCGAAGTACTGCCTGACCTGGAAATCACCACAGCCTGCAAGTTCGTTTTCGAAGGCAATGTAAGCGTCGGGAATAGCAGAATTTCGGACGCCGCCACCGCTCTTGCGGACTGGCCGGTAAGAGTTTTCCAGGATGCCGCTACTGCCTCCGCCAGATAAAAACTCGTTCCGCAGCCCACAAAAAGCCACTCGGTCCGCGAACTGGTCTTATCCAGAATCGTCCGCAGCGTGCCACTCGACTTGAAATCTTGCAGCGATCCGCTCCACGCCTGTGTCTGGGACATGATTTCCTGCATGGTTCCCGAACCGAGAGCGTCGT
>JBBRPU010000452.1:0-2809 GCA_038227545.1 Candidatus Acidiferrales bacterium | reverse complement strand
GGCGTAACGGCGCTCGCCCTGGATGCCGGGCGCACTCTTTTGTTCGACCGCGCGCAACTGCTCGCTCTAGCCAACGCCAAAGGAATCACCATTCAGGCATTTTCTCCACCCGCTGCGGAACCAAAAGCCACAAGCACGGGAATGAAACAGGAATGAGCGCCCCGCCCGAGCGCATACCGGTCGCCGTTGTAGGCGCCGGCGAGTTTGGACGCCATCATGCCCGCGTGTATCGCGAACTCCCGGACACCGAACTGCTCGGCGTTTACGATAGCAGCCCGGAAAAAGCCCAGGCTATCGCGCAAGAATTCCACACCCGAGCGTTCCATGATCTAGGTGAGCTGCGCGGAAAAGTACAAGCCGCCAGCGTCGCCGTCCCAACCGAAGCGCACAGTGAAGTTGGCTGCGCATTACTCGAAATGGGCATAGACGTACTCGTGGAAAAACCGATGGCCGCGAATTTGCCCCAAGCCGACGCCTTGATCGCCGCGGCCAAAAAAAATCAGCGCATCTTACAGGTCGGCCACGTGGAAAGATTCAATCCCGCGGTGATTGCCGTCGAGCCCATCGTCAACCGCCCGTTATTTTTTGAAGTGCATCGCCTGGGCGTGTTCACCGCCCGCAGCCTCGACGTGGACGTGATCTACGATCTGATGATTCATGATCTCGATATTTTGTTGGCACTCGTAAAAGAAGAAGTCACCGAGGTAAAAGCCGTTGGCATTCCCGTTCTCACCGATAAAGTGGATATCGCCCACGCGCGCCTCGAGTTTTCCGGCGGCGCGGTCGCCAACGTTACCGCCAGCCGCGTTTCCACCGAACGTGTGCGCAAGATGCGATTTTTCCAGCAGCACGAATACATTTCTCTCGATTACGCCCGCCGCGACGCCTTGCGCGTGGGCGTAAAAAAACCAGGTCCGCAGCCGGAGTTCGGTTTTGAAAAATTGCCCGCTCCGGCCGTCGAGCCTTTGCAGGCCGAGCTCACCGCTTTCATCGCATCCGTTCGTTCCAGGCAACAACCGCGCGTGAATGGCGCAGCCGGTCGCGCCGCTCTCGAGTTGGCCGGCCGCGTAATGGCAAGCATCCAGGAACACGCCGAGCGCGTCCAACTCGCTACGCATACGAAAAATAAGCCCAGCTGACTATGATCTCTCGCACACTTGTTCCCGAGGACGCTCGATTACCCGCCGCCGCTGATGTTCCCGCGAGCACCCGGCGCCGTCCGACCACCATGGACGAGCGCACGCTGGTGCCCGCCATGCTGCCCATCGTCACGCTCGACGGGCACTCCAACATTCCTTCCAACCTGCCGCTTGAATCCATCGCCGCGCGCGTAGTCGTGCCGCGCGACATTCAGCGCGAAGCCTATTCCGTAATCGAAGACGTCTCCGTTCCGTTGCAGATCACCGACATGGATCAGCGCATCGCCGTGCCCCAGGGCGCGGAGCCGCCGCAGCCCACCACCGGCGCGCCGGCGGTCGTGGATCCCGACCTCGTTGACCCCGATATTTTCATGACCGGCGAAGCGCGTTTGCTGGCTTCGCCTCCTTCACCGGAAAAAGCGCGCGCCGATTTATTCACGCGCATCACTTCCGTAGTACTCCACATCTTGCTGATCGCCGCCATCTTGCTGCAAGCCAGATTATTTCCCAAGCGTGAGCCCACACCGGAAGAAGTGGACATCGCGCGCAAGCAGCTCACGCTCTTGCTTCCGCCCGGCGCATTCGAATCATCAAAACCGTCCGCACGCCCCGCGCCTCGCCAGCCCGCGGTTCACGTTGACCCTCGCGTGCTCCGCAGAGTTGCGCCGCCCGCTCAACCTACGCCCGTTCCCACTCCCGCGCCGGCCCCCGTTCCCGAAAGACCCGCGCGCGAATTGCCTAGCGCGCCCGTGCCGCAACCGCACGCCGTTCCCCCAGAGCCGCAACAAACGGCGCCCACACCAAAAATTGATACGCCAAAGCCGGGACTAAAACTGGAAACCCCAGATACTCCCCGACCGCAAGCGCAATTGCAGTTGCCGCAAAGGTCGGCAAGCCGCTCCATTCAGGATTCGCTTAAGGAAGCCTCGAGAAATCCCAACAGCGGCGGCAGGTCCGGCGGCGTGATTGGACCCATGCCGAAATCGGCGCCCGCACAGGGTGGAGCCGGCGGCGGCGCCGGACAAGGCGCGGGCTCCTACGGAAACGGCTACGAAATTCTCACTCCCACCGAAGGCGTGGACTTCAGCGACTACATGGCGCGCGTAGTCGCCAGCGTGCGGCGCAACTGGTACGCGGTCATGCCGGAGTCCGCGCAGCTCGGTGATCGCGGACGCGTCGCGCTGCAATTTCGCATCATGCGCGACGGCAGCGTCCCCACCGGGGAACCGACGCGCTTGCTCGGCTCCGGAAAAGAGCCACTTGATCGCGCCGCCGTGTCCGCGGTGCGCTCCTCCAATCCCTTCGAGCCGCTGCCCCCCGCCTTCAGTGGCCCCTATATCGAACTGCGCTTTTACTTCCTGTACAATTTGCCTCTCGAAGCCGCTTATCAGTGAACTCTGTGAAACCGCTGCGTCAACAAATCCTCGGCAGCCTGCTGCTCGCTTTCGTGGTGCTGCTGGTGTTGTTGTTTCGCGCTCGTCACATATTCTTTCCATGAACAATTTTGAGCCGCCCACGCTACCGCTCGTGGTCATCGTGGGCCCAACAGCATCGGGAAAATCCGCGCTGGCCATGGCCCTGGCAAAAAATTTCCACGCGGAAATTATCGCCTGCGATTCCACGCAACTTTATCGCGGCGTAGATATCGGCACCGCCAAGCCCACGCCCGC
>JBBRPU010000451.1:0-2817 GCA_038227545.1 Candidatus Acidiferrales bacterium | reverse complement strand
TTGCTGTTGCGGAGCCTGTGGAATCCCGAGGGCTTGCAGAAGACCGCCGACATTCTTCTGCATGACGCGGTACCGGTGATGTTTGTGGCAATTTGGTTTTTTATATTCGAGAAAGCTCGACTGCCGTGGCGCAGCGTGCTGGGCTGGCTTCTGTACCCACTAGGCTATTTTTGTTTTGCTCTGGTTCGCGGGGCGACAACGGGACTTTACCCTTACCCATTTATTGATGTGGGCCAGATCGGATGTTCCTCAGCGCTGGGAAACGCCGCGGTGATGCTGGCAGCCTTCGCCTTTCTTTGCATGACACTAGTAGCGATCGGTAGATGGACCCAGCGCCATTCATCGGATTACAAACCGCGGCGCGAGATCGGCTAATAGGTTAGCGACTCCAGTCGGTAGCAATTTTCGGTGGTTTCAGCATGGTTTGCAGTACGACGCAGTATTGTTCCGTTTTTTCCTGTAGCGCTTTCAGCTGCTCGGCGGTGGCTTCGGGTGCGTCCACATCAAATTTGACCCGAATCGCTTCGAATCCTACGGGTACTTCTTTGGAAATTCCCAGCGTGCCTTGCAGATCCATGTCACCGCTGACAGTAACTGCAATATGTTTCGTCGGGACGCCCATAGCCGCCGCCACCAACTGGCAAGTGATCTGCGAACACGCCGCCAGCGCCCCCAGAAGTAAATCTCCCGAGCACGCCGCACCACCAGTTCCCCCTACTCCTGTGTGGGCTTCCGCCTGATAAATCGCCCGTCCAATATCCACGGAGCAGCTCATCGGCCCGGAAGCCTCTCCGCCCTTGGCCGTCAACGTAATGTGCGAAGACTTCGGCTCACGGCGATACTGCTCCTTCAACGGCCGTTGCACGGACCTGATATCCGACGTGCTACCCATTGACCCTCCAAAAATTTGTTATCCTGCACGGTGTTAGATGCCGCGAAGATGTCCAGCACCATGATAAATCGAAATCACCATGGCTGAGCGTTTCGACTCACCCAATCCGGCCGCTTCAGATGCCAAGCAATCGGCGTTGCTTGCACCCGGATCCCGGTTTGGACGGTACGAGATTCTCGGTCCGCTGGGCGCGGGCGGAATGGGTGAAGTTTATCGCGCGCATGACTCGCGGTTGGGTCGCGATCTGGCGGTCAAGATTCTCTCAAGCAAATTGTCATCCAACGCACAGGACCTGGCGCGTTTCGAGCGTGAAGCTTGTTCCGCATCCGCACTGAATCATCCCAACATAATCACGATTTTCGAACTCGGTCAGGTAGACGCCATCCACTATATCGCCATGGAGCTGGTTGACGGCGAGATGCTGCGAGATGTTTTGCGGGCTGAACGGCTGCCTCTGCAGAAAGCCATCCCGCTTGCCGCGCAGATCGCCGAAGGTCTGGCCAAAGCGCACGAAGCCAATGTTGTGCATCGCGACTTGAAACCGGAAAATATCATGATCACGCGCGATGGCCTGGCGAAAATTCTGGACTTCGGCCTGGCCAAATCGGTGGGCCCCGACAAGCACGAAAGCGATGACACCGCTGGCACATCTCTAACTTCTGCCGGCACCGTCATGGGCACCATCGCCTATATGTCTCCTGAGCAGACCCGCGGCGAACCGTTGGATTTTCGTTCCGACCAGTTTTCTTTTGGATCGCTGCTATATGAAATAGTGACCGGGAAGAAAAGTTTTGGACGCGCCAGCAGCGCCGAAACCATCAGCGCCATCCTTCGCGATGATCCTGAGCCTGTAGCTTCACTGAATTCTCAGGCACCCGCGCCGTTATGCTGGGCTATCGATCGCTGCCTCGCCAAGAATCCTGTGGATCGTTATCCCTCCACGCGCGAACTGGCGCGGGAGCTCGCCAACATCCGCGATCGGCTATCGGAGGCGCCTTCGCGATTTTCTCCTATGCGCTTCGCCAACCTGCCTACGCAGCGCACCGGTTTTATCGGGCGCGACAGCGAAGTAGCCGCGGTGAAAGAATTATTGTTGCGCGACGAAGTACGCCTGGTCACGCTCAGTGGTCCGGGCGGCATAGGCAAGACGCGCTTGGCCCTGGAGGTTGGCGCCGAGGTCGCCGCCTCGTTCCCGGGCGGGGTTTGTTTCATCCCCCTCGCTGGTGTGACGGATCCCACGCTGATCCCCTCGATCATTGCGCAATCACTCGGGATCAAAGAAGTCAGCCGGCAAATAAATATCCAAAGCCTCAAAGACTACCTGCATGATTTGCGAAACAACCTGCTGCTACTCTTCGACAATTTTGAGCATATGCTTTCTGTCGCTCCGGCCGTGGCAGAGTTAGTTACTATCGCTGCCAAGCTCAAAGTTCTGGTAACCAGCCGCTCGCGCTTGCACGTCTACGGCGAGCACGAGTATCCGGTGCCTCCGCTGGCCCTGCCGGATCTTCGTGCCCCAATCTCTCCAAAAGTTCTGTCCAAAAATCCAACCATTGCTTTGTTTCTGGAACGCGCCGCCGCGGTGAAACCAAATTTTGAGTTGACCCAAGAGAATGCTCTCGCGGTCGCTACCATTTGTACTCGCCTCGACGGCCTACCCCTGGCGATAGAACTGGCCGCCGCGCGCATCAAGCTTCTTTCCCCTGCGCAAATGCAATCCCGCCTCGAGAGTCGGCTGCAACTGCTTACCGGCGGCGCCAGAGATTTACCGCTGCGGCAGCAGACCCTGCGAGGAACGATAGATTGGAGCTACGATCTGCTCACTCCCGGAGAGCAGTCGCTGTTCCGCCGAATTTCCGTTTTCGCCGGCGGCTGCACGCTGGAAGGCATTGAGGCCGTCTGCAACACCAAACAGGATCTTGAGC
>JBBRPU010000450.1:0-2832 GCA_038227545.1 Candidatus Acidiferrales bacterium | reverse complement strand
GTGCACTTCGTCCACGAACACGATAGTGCGATGGCCGGAGCGCGATTTACGCTCCGCCACGGCCATCACCTCTTTAATTTCTTTTATTCCGGCAAGCACGGCGCTGAAAGAAACAAATTCCGAACTGGTAAGCCGCGCGATTAACCGCGCGAGGGTAGTTTTGCCGCAGCCCGGCGGTCCCCACAGCAACATGGAGCCGATGTCGTCGTTCTCGATCTGGGTGCGCAGCGGCTTGCCCGGCCCCAGAAGTTTTTCCTGGCCGATGAATTCATCCAGTGTTCGCGGGCGCATACGCTCGGCCAGAGGCTGGTGCGCGGAAGGCACATCTGATTCCGGCGCATTGCCGCCGGAACCAAGCGGAATTTTGTTGAATAAGCTCACGGCTCTTGGATGTTCCGCGCGCGCGGGGAGTTGCGCTGCCGCGCGGCTTCATAAAACAAAACCGCTGCCGCGGCCGCGGCGTTCAGCGATTCCACTCCGCTGGCCATGGGTATTCGGATGCGCGCGTCCGCGCTGCGCTCCACCTCTATGGGCAGGCCGGCGCCTTCATTTCCTACGAGGAGCGCCGATGGTTTGCACCAATCCACTTCCCATGGAGCCAACAGCGGCTGCTCGCCGGTTTCCGGTTCGTGCACGCTGGATGCCAGCGTGCGAAAGCCGGCCACTTTCAACTGCGTCAATAGAATCGGCAGCGGTGTTCCCGAAAGAATCGCCAGATGCAGCGCCGCGCCTGCGGAGGCGCGCAACGCTTTCGGGGAATAGGGATTAGCTGTACCACTTTGTCCCGAAGCGGAAATTGCTGCGCCGGTGGCGCCAAATGCCGCGGCCGTCCGCAAAATGGTCCCAACATTTCCGGGGTCCTGGACACCGGCGAGTACTACGACCAAGGGCGAGCAAACTTCCTGCGGCGCGCGGAGCAAATCGTCAAACGTGGTGACGTGCGGCTCGACTAGCGCAGCCACTCCTTGCGGATGCTCGGTGTCGGCCAAACCCTCAAATAACCTGTCGGTCGTACGCAAAACGGGAAACGCAATTTCCGGCCGCGCGATGAAGGGTGCCAATCTTTCGCGAAAGCGTTCACCCGTCTCGCTGAACAACACCGCCTCGATGCGGCAGCCGGAGCGCAGCGCTTCTTCCACCAGCCGCACACCTTCCACGCCCACAAAACCAGACTCGGTAGCGAGGCCGCCGCGCAGCGCCATGCGAAATTGCTTCAGCCAGCGATTGTCGCGGCTGGTCAGCAAACCGGCAGGAGCGCGCGCTGCGGTCGCACGCGGCGTCCGCGAACTCCGAGCCGTTTCTGGCGGGGTCTCCATCGCACGAAAGCGTAGCACCGTTCCACAGCCAAGCGCACGCAACCACGCCTGCTGTCAGGAGTGGTGGCCAGGCCCGCGCGGGTAGCCGCATTCCTTCCAGAGCTTTTCCCAATTCCAGATGCCGTCGGCGATGGCGTGCGGAAATTTGAACCCAAGTTGATGAGCAAGCATACAGACCTGGCCGCGGTGGTGCGCTTCGTGCGCGAGCATGTAGCAGAGCATTTCCGGCCCAACAGGCCAAGCGGGAGCCCAGCCGTCGCGGTGAAATTTCTGGATGAGGCCGCTCCCTCGATCACCGGTCTTACCAACGGCATCGTGCCCACCGAACGCTTCAGCAAGCATATCCACACAGCGAGCGGCGCTCTCCGCCAATGCTTTACGGGCTTGTTGCGGCGTGCAGCGCGCGCGGTGGAGTTGCGGCGGGACTTTCAGGTGTGGAGCGGTGAGGCGAATCCACTTGGTGCGCACATTGTGCATGTGCGTGAAGATGGCCGCGATGCTGCGGACCTTGCCGGGCGGTGCGGCCCGCCATGCGCTGGGGTCAAGATTTTCGATGAGCAGTTGGTTCATGCGCTCGTTCGCGGCAAATATCTGGACTGCCGATTGGGCGAATGGAGTTTGACTACTCTGTGGGCGCGTGGGCGTGCCTCCGATAAGGCGGGGTGCGGGGTTCACATTTTAGGAGTGCCATATAAGCAAGTCAATTGAGAAGGGCGGAAGGGTGAACGGTTGAAAGTTAGAGAGTTTTGGTGGACGAGACCGGGGTCGAACCGGCGACCTCATCGTTGCGAACGATGCGCTCTCCCAACTGAGCTACTCGCCCACGAGTAGTGAATAAATTTTACCACGGGATGGTGTGCTGGAGGTTCGCGGTTTGAGATTTGAGGTTCGATAAGAAAGAAACTGAGGCCGGCGGGGTGCCCGACCTCAGTTGGATTCCCGTGAAGAGTCTAACAATTTGGAGCTTGACGCAGGTTACCGGGATTCTTGCGTCACCCCCGAAGTAGAAGCCTAGCGTGGCGAAAAACCTTCAGTCCTTCTTGTCTTGTTTGTCGAGACGATACCCGGCTTTGTTGGCCTCGTCTTCGGTCATGTATTTGCCTTCTTTGGTTCGTCCGTACCAGCGGTCGCCTTCCTTGTGATAGACGCCGGATTTGGTGTTGACCCAGACTTTTCCGTTTCCGCCGCCGGCCGCTTGCGTTGCTTGCGGTTCGGGAGCGGATTTTTTTGCGGACTTAGAAGGCTCAGACGCTGGCTTCGATTCAGCCGCCGGTGTCGAGGCTGGTGCAGCCTTCTTCGAAGGTGTCGCGGTGGTGCTGGCCGGCGCGGCAGCAGAAGTTGAACCGGTGGTTACCATCGGAGTGATCTTCTTGATGATTCTTGCCGGAACGCTGGCTTTGGACAGCTCCGACGCCGAAGAATAGGGCCGGTTGGCAATGATCTTCTTTGCCAGCGCCGGTCCGATACCGGGCAAGTCGATGAGTTCCTGTTCGGAACCGGTATTCAGGTCCACTGG
>JBBRPU010000449.1:0-2839 GCA_038227545.1 Candidatus Acidiferrales bacterium | reverse complement strand
TGGCGAAATCGGTGGTCCCGAATGATCACGAAAGAGATGATACCGCTGGCAGCTCCCTGACCTCCGCCGGCACCGTCATGGGCACCATCGCGTATATGTCTCCCGAACAAGCCCACGGCCGGCCATTGGATTTCCGCTCCGATCAATTTTCTTTCGGATCGCTTCTGTATGAAATCGTGACCTGGAAGAAAAGTTTTGTACGTTTCAGCAACGCCGAAACCATTACCGCCATTCTTCGCGATGATCCTGAACCCGTGGCGGCACTCAATTCTCAGGCTCCCGCACCGCTCTGCTGGGTGATTGACCGCTGCCTCGCCAAGAATCCCGTGGACCGTTATCCCTCTACGCGGGAGTTGGCGCGCGATCTGGCCAACATCCGCGACCGGCTCTCCGAAGCGCCTTCGCGATTTTCTCCGATGCGCTTCGCTAACCTACCTACGCAGCGCACCGGTTTTATCGGGCGCGACAGCGAAGTAGCCGCGGTAAAAGAATTATTGTTGCGCGACGAAGTACGCCTGGTCACGCTCAGTGGTCCGGGCGGCATCGGCAAGACCCGGCTGGCGCTGCAAGTTGCCGCCGAGGTCGCCGGTTTTTTCCCGGGCGGCGTGTGTTTCATTCCCCTTGCTGGCGTGACCGATCCCACGCTGATCCCCTCAACCATTGCGCAAGCGCTGGGGATCAAAGAGGCCAGCCGCCAGATAAGTATCCAGAGCCTCAAAGACTATCTGCATGATTTGCGCAACAACATGCTGCTGCTCTTCGACAATTTTGAGCACATGCTTTCCGCCGGTCCCGCCGCGGCGGAATTGGTGACCATCGCTTCGAAACTCAAACTCCTGGTAACAAGCCGCTCGCGCTTACACGTCTACGGCGAACACGAGTATCCGGTTCCTCCGCTGGCGCTGCCGGACCTTCATGCTTCGAGGTCGCCAAAAGTTCTGGCAAAAAATCCAACCATTGCTTTGTTCCTGGAACGCGCCGCCGCAGTAAAACCAAACTTTGAGCTAACCGACGAAAACGCTTTAGCGGTGGCTACGATCTGCACTCGCCTGGACGGGCTGCCGCTGGCGATCGAACTGGCCGCGGCGCGCATCAAACTCCTTTCCCCGGCTCAAATGCAATCGCGCCTCGAGAGCCGCCTGCAATTACTTACCGGCGGCGCCAAAGATTTACCGCTGCGGCAGCAGACCCTGCGAGGAACAATAGACTGGAGCTACGACCTGCTCACTCCCGCAGAGCAGGCGCTGTTCCGGCGCATTTCCGTTTTCGCCGGCGGCTGCACGCTGGAGGGTATGGAGGCCGTCTGCAACACCAAACAGGATCTTGAGCTGGATGTGCTCGAAGGCGCCGAGTCGCTGGTGGACAAAAGCCTGATCCGCCACGTCGAAACGGTGGAGGGAGAATCACGCTTTGTTTTTTTGGACACGGTGCGTGAGTATGCCGCGGAGCGTTTGGCCGAGAGTGGCGAGGAAAACGCAACACGACGAGCTCACGCGGCCTACTGCCTGGTACTCGCGGAAGAATCTGCCTCGTATACCTCTGATCCTTCGAAGACGGAATGGGTGCATTCCTTTGAGCTGGATCATGATAATTTTCGCGCGGCACTGGAATGGCTCACCAAAACCGGCAACGCCGAGTGGGGTTTGCGACTGGGCGCCGCGCTCTTTCAGTTCTGGGATATGCGCGAGCACCTGACGGAAGGTCGCGACCGCTTGGGAAAACTTCTCAAGCTGGAGTCCGCCGCCGCGCGTTCCAACGTGCGCGCTCGCGCGCTCTTCGCCGCCGGTGTGCTGGCTTCGGAGCAAGCCGACCATGCCGCCGCTTCCGCGCTGACAAGTGAGAGTCTCGAAATCGCTCGCGAATTAAATGATGCACGCGGCGTAGCCATCGCTCTGAATGCTCTGGCGGTAAATGCCCGCGACCGCGCTGATCTTGCCGGCGCGCGCGCGCTTTTCGAGGAGAGCCTGGCCGCGTGGCGAGCGCTAGGAGATTCCGAAGTGGTAGCGCGCTCACTCAGCAATCTGGCCAACGTGGTCAAGCTGCAAAGAAATTACGCCCTGGCTTGCTCTCTGTATGCGGAGAGCCGCGCGATTTTTCTCGCGCTGGGCGACAAGACCGGAACCGCGTGGTCGCTTAACCACGAGGGCGATGCGGCCCGCGGCCAGGGTGATAACGAAACCGCGCAGATGTTGTATCAGCAGAGCCTGGCTATCTTCAGAGAGCTCGATGACAAATGGGGCATCGCCGGCTGCCTGGCAGACCTTGGCGATCTCGCGCGCGATCGCGGGAACGATCTAATTGCGCGCGCGCATTACGCTGAAAGCATGAAACTTTTTGAGGAGCTTGGCCAGAAGCGCGGCATCGCTCGACTGCTTGATTGCCTGGCGTGTTTCGCGGCGCTTCGCGAAAAACCGGAGCGCGCTTTGCGATTCGCCGGGGCGGCCGCTGCCATGCGCCGGGTTCTGGGCGTATCGTTGCCGCTAACTGAAAAAGCGCGTTTGGAAAAGGTTCTGGATCTGGCGAGGCAATCGGTGTCCCCGGACCTGGCATCCACTGCATGGATGGCCGGCTGGACCGCGGCGGACAAAACCGTGGAAGAGGCGTTGGCCGAAGAATGATGTTCGGATGAGGTAGCTCGGTACTGCGGAAGATTTCGCTACGTTGTCTACTCCGCCGTGCTGGGATCAATCAGCCGGCGCACCGCGGAAACGCGGTTGGCGGGAAGGCCCGTTCTCTTGGCGTGCTCCTGGATGGTGGCCTCGTCAGGAGCGAGATAAACGCAATAAATTTTATTGCCCGTCACGTAGCTGTGCAGCCACTGAATCTTGGACCCCATATC
>JBBRPU010000448.1:0-2845 GCA_038227545.1 Candidatus Acidiferrales bacterium | reverse complement strand
TTCGCCGTGCCGCCTTCGGCCTTGAACTCATTCGCGAGTGTCTTCTGGAAAGGTGTCGGACTGACCAGCGCTGCCGGTATCCATATCCGGGTTGTCCCAGCGGGTTTCAGGACCTGTACGGTCGTCGTCACGTCGAAACTACGCCAATTATTCGCGCCGACACCCTCTAAAAATAGTCTTCCCGTTTTCGGGAATGACATTGCTGTTGACACCGCGGCGGCAGAGCGCAAAAAATCACGACGTTTCATGGACTCTCTCTTGGAATAGAATTTTCTTTTTGACTTTTTGTCTCACGGAGAATTTACTCCTGAGCCTGCCCGAATGCAACGCGGCACGCCGCGGGCTCTCGGCAGTATGGAAATTTCGAGCACTCGGCCTCCAGTTCATCAGCTGCTATACAGGAAAATGTGGGCACCAGGACGTTCCTGTGGAACATGCACTATTTCGCAGCCGCTCAAGGGAAGTTTAACCCGGAAGCGGGCAAGTGGCGGAATTCAAAACGTAACCGCGATTATAAGTGGATTGTTTTGAAGTTCTGGCGGAGAGGGGGGGATTCGAACCCCCGTTAGGGTGTTTAGTCCCTAAAACGGTTTAGCAAACCGCCGCATTCAGCCGCTCTGCCACCTCTCCGCGGCGTGGTATCAGCAGCTTATCACATAATTTTCATATCACCTGCCGAACACTTGCTGAACATTTGCGGAAATCGTCCATAGCGTCTTCAAGGTCTTCATCGCCGCTATTACGGCGGGATCAAGGCTCTTTGGTATCGTGCGGTTTCGCATGACGCAGAATGCGCTGGACCTCTTTTTCATTCGCCCCCAACTTAACAGGTTCAATGCAATTCCGCGTATTCACGCATGCCATTGGCCTTCATGTCCTGACGGGTGAGTTGTCGACTCAGATTGTACAAATCCATTTGTTTTCCGCCGCCCGACTGAAACATCGCACCCTTCGACGGATTCCCCCTTTTGTCATTCTGTGATTCTCCAGTCTGTGGAAAGAGTTACGAAGCATGGTAGAGGACTTTTAACAGTCTCATGGGCCGTGAATTTGGATGAGGCCGAAACCACTCCTGCTTGATAAGACCGCGACACTCGTTGAAAGCGCTGAACCGGTGCTCGACAAGTCATGACAGTCGTGAGTCGAAAAAAAGTGTCAGAGCCTTAAAAGAATGCCACGGAAAGAAAGCACCGTCCGGTATGGTTAAAACTGAATCAGCAATCCGCCAGTGAAAGTCACATTATTTTGCAAGCGACCTACTACCTTTTGCCCGAATTCGAGCTGTCCGGAGTAAAATTCACGCACCTTGAAGCGGAGGCCGTGCGGGATCTTTAGAACGTGAATAACTGGGCGCGTATCGATGCCGCTTCCAAAGACAAAACGCCCAGTATTGGAACCGAGCTGGAAAGCTGTGGAACTATCCGGGCTGTTTTCGTGGATGTGGCAAGATGGAGATGGCTGCAGTCTTCTGGCGTTGCGAGGAGAAATTAATGGGAAAAGTTGTCTATGTTTCGTCGTCGCGCATCGAACGAATCCAAGGGCCACTGCGCATCGCCTACCTGCCGGGTGAGCCTCGACCTGTGGCTTACAGCGTACATGGCGCTATAGCTGAACATTACAAAGTTGACCTATCCAAATTGCCAGAGCCGCACGCCGCCACGATCGACTACGTCATTTCAGCGACTGCGGGTTGAATGATGGGGACATTTGGAGGCGCGCTGGAAGCGCGCCAAATCGATGCCAGTAAGGGCAAGTTGACTGCAGATGTAACCGGAGAGGTGGAAACCGAAGACGGGGTACTGGTAATTCGGCGGATTCATGTGGCAATGCGATTGATAGCAGAAGACGGCGTCAGGGCGATTGCGGACCGTGTTCACGGAATCTACGCGATGAGCTGCCCGCTGTATCGCACGTTGCACAACGCCATCCAGCTTACTTCTTCATTCGAGCTGGTAGCGCCTGAAACCCACCGTCGCGACGGAAATTGAAGCGCCAACTCGCTCAACAAAAAAGTGCTGGCCCAGGTCCGACCCTCAACGGGCGATGCCGACGTAGCCATCTGGCGCAGTATGAAGTCCGACTTCTCGGACTCAGGGAGCAACTATCAATACGCTACCCAGGCGCTTCCAGTTATTTTGGATAACATGTGGACATTTCTTACCGGCGGCGTGCAACACATGGTCAATGTGGTGAAACCGGCAGAAAACTAGCGAAGGGAAATCAAACGCGTTCCAGCAGCGTGGCGATGCCCTGGCCTACGCCAATACACATCGAAGCTAACGCATAGCGTCGCCCGGTTCTTTTTAATTGGCGCGCGGCGGTAAGAATCAGTCGCGACCCGCTCATTCCCAGCGGATGACCCAGAGCGATAGCCCCGCCGTGGGGATTCACTTTTTCGCTGTCGTCAGGCAATTTAAAATGCCGTGTGACCGCCAGTGCCTGCGCCGCAAAGGCCTCGTTCAGCTCGATCCAATCTATTTCGGCAATGGATACACCCAGCCGAGCCAGCAGCTTTTCAATCGCTGGAATCGGTCCGATTCCCATGTAATTGGGATCTACCCCGGCAGTCGCGACGCCCAGCACACGCGCCATCGGCGTAAGCCCGAACTTCGCCGCCGCCGCTTCCGAGGCCACGAACATAGCGCACGCGCCGTCGTTTATTCCCGAAGCGTTTCCGGCCGTCACCGTTCCGTTTTGTCGAAACGGAGTGGGCAGTTTTGCCAGCGCCTCCAAAGTTGTATCCGCGCGGATGTGCTCGTCCTGTTGCACCACTAAAGTTGTTTTCTTCGGACCCGGAACGCTGACCGCAACAATTTCTTCCGCGAAAATCCCGGACGCCTGTGCC
>JBBRPU010000447.1:0-2896 GCA_038227545.1 Candidatus Acidiferrales bacterium | reverse complement strand
GGGACACGTTTTGCTGACCAGCTTTGTTGGCGGAGCACTGGACCCGCAGGCTGCGGATGCTCCGACGACCCAGCTTATTGATAAGGTTCATGGGGAACTTGCGAAGATACTGGGAATTTCGCAGCCGCCGGTATTTTCTAACGTACAGTTGTGGCGCCGGGCCATACCGCAATACCATGTGGGCCACGCGGGAAGAATCAGTCAGTTAGGCGAACTCGTGAGCAAATATCCACAGCTTCACCTTGCCGGAAATTACCTGCACGGGCCGGCGCTGGGCGCGTGCATCGAACAAGCCTTGACGGTGGCGGGGCAAGCAGGTATCAAGTGAGCGTCAGGTTTGGGGCCAACATCCGCGATCGCGTTCATCCGGTTAACCCTGTATTCCGTATGTCTAGTAGGGAGAGGAAGCTTACCTAGTGTTCCTTGCGGCCTTTAGCCCCATGGATAAGAGCGGAGCGTCGTCGGACGCCGCGCTAGTGCACCTGCTTCTTCAAAAAGACGTGAACGCTTTCGAAAAGCTTTACCACAAGTACTCCCGCGTTGTTTACTCCCTGGTATTGAGAATCGTGCAACAGGCAGGCCCTGCCGAAGAAGTTGTGCAGGATGTTTTTCTACAAGTGTGGCGGAATTCCGCGCAGTACGATGCGAACCGCGGGCCGTTTTTTCCGTGGTTGATTACGCTGGCGCGCAACCGGGCGCTGGATAGCCTAAGGCTGAAGAGCGAACGGCAGCGGCGGCTGGAGAATCAGACGGACGAGCTTTTCTCGGTGGTCGTGGCGCCGCAATACGAAAAAGAGCTGGATGAAAAGCGGCGCGCCGAACGAGTACGTTCGCTGGTCGGCGGGTTGAAGCCGGAGCAAAAGCGCGCTATTGAGTTGGCTTATTTTCAGGGGCTGAGCCACAGCGAAATTGCGGCGGAATTGAAAGAACCGCTGGGCACGGTAAAGAGTTGGATCAGAAATGGTCTGATGCGACTTAAGGAAGGATTGCTAGCGTCATCGTGAGCAATTGCGACCAATTCCGGGAGATGTACGAAGCGTACGCGCTGGGCGCGCTTGACGCCGTCGAACTGACGGCGTTCGAGGCGCATCTGGCAACCGGTTGTGCTACCTGCGCGCAGGGAGTTGCGGAAGCGCGCTGGCTGGTGAGCCAACTGGCTTACGCCGCGCCAGAAGGCGCTCCTTCGGACATGCTCAAGGGTCGGCTAATGCAGACGGTACGTGCGGAAGCGGCGAAATCTGCGTCGTCGGTGTCGTCGCAGGGAGTGGGCACGCGAACGGCAAGTGTTCCCTACTGGCTGTCGGCGGGAATTGCCGCGCTGCTGCTGATAACTTTATACACCGCGTGGGATGCGCATCGCGCGAAGGACGAATTGCGCGCGACCAACGAGCGGGTCGCCGAGAGCGCACGGAAAGAACGAGAGGCGGCCGACCAGAAGATTGCCGCGATGACGGAACAAATCGCGGCGATGCGTCGCGAAAGCGCAATTTTGACGGATCCAGCGGCGACCAAAATTATGCTGATGCCGCAGAAGATTGAGGCTCCGCAACTGGTGGCCATGTGGCAGCACGAAAACGGCATTGTGGTGACGGGCCGGAAAGTACCCATGCCCGCGGCGAATCATGTGCTGCAATTGTGGCTGATACCCAAGGCGCCCGGCGCAAAACCGATGCCTTCGATGGCCCTGCGTCCCGACGCGAGCGGAAAATTTGTTATGGTAGTGGCGCACCCACCCGATCCAAGCGGGATCAAGGCGTTGGCTATCACCGAGGAGCCCGACGGCGGCAGCCCGCAGCCAACGAGCGCAGTGCGATGGGTTGGAGCGATGACGTAGGTTTTTTATTGCGCGGTTATTTTCCGAAGCGCAGCAGCAGCCTGGTTTTTCGCCGTTCCGCGGCTTCCTTGAAACGACGTTTTTCTTCCGATGTTTTCACCAGCAGAGGGCGAACCGCCTTGGGTTTCTTGGTGTGTTCATCTATGGCGACGAAGGTCACGTACGCGGTGGTGGTGTGTTTGCGCTCGCCGGTGAGGATTTGCTCGGAAAATACCTCCACACCGATCTCCATGGAAGTGTGAAATACCCGGTTGACTTGCGACTTCAGGATGACCAGTTCGCCGAGATTGACGGCGTTGCGAAAGTCTATGTAGTCCACGGAGGCGGTGACCACGTAGCTGTTGGAATGCCGGCTAGCGGCCATGGCGGCTGCCATGTCTACGAGATGCATTACCTGGCCACCGAGCAATTTGCCGAGCGGATTGGTTTGCGCGGGGAGGACGACTTCGGCCATTTCCGAGCGCGAGGCGCTGACGGGTTTGGGCTTCAATAGCGAATTATCGAGCTGTGAAGGATTGGTGAGTACAGTTTGCTTTCGTTTCATGCTTCCCCGTTCGCGGAAATTTTGGAACCGCGCAGTCCATCCGTATACTACGGTAGCCAACCATGACAGACCAAAAGAAAACCCGCAGGCAGGTGCTGGAAGAATTCGTGGCGAAAGCGCCGGGGGACGCGTTTTCCCGTTATGGGCTGGCGATGGAATGCATGAGCAGCGGAGATCCCGCGGCGGCGGTGTTGAATTTTGGCGTTTTGCTGGAGGAGCATGCGGATTACATTCCCGCTTATTTAATGTACGGGCAACTGCTGGTCCGCGAAGCTCGGGCGGTGGATGCCAAGATAGTTCTCTCTACCGGTATCGCGGCGGCGAGGCAAAAGGGCGATCAGCACGCGGTGTCAGAGATGGAAGCGCTGCTGAGCGAGCTGGGATAAAGCGCGGAAACAGCGTTGCATCTGCATGGTTTTCAGCGGTCTGATAACATCACGTATGGGACTTAAGCGGCCAGATCGCATTCCGCTTTTCCCCTTGAATGTCGTACTCCTCCCCGGCGCTGAACTGCCATT
>JBBRPU010000446.1:0-2907 GCA_038227545.1 Candidatus Acidiferrales bacterium | reverse complement strand
TTGAGGCAATCACGCAATCCACCCACAATTCCTCGGGAATCTGTCCAAATTTTGCGATGTCGTAACAACGCTCCGCAAATTCCAGTGAGGGCACCAGCGTATATAACGAACGCTCCAGGGATGAAGCGGTGGGCGGCGTCCCAGTAAATCGCGGCTCTTCGGCCAGGACCAGATTGACTTTCGCGCAGGGTCCGTCCATTTTGATGCCGCGAATGGCGCGCACAAATTCCTCTGGCAGTTCGGCGGGCTGCACCAGTTGCAGAAACGTTTGTTTCGGATCGGCGTTCGAAAGAACCATGCGGGCTTGCACCTCCGATCCGTCTTCCAGCACGATCCCACGTAATTTTCCCGCGCGCACGTCAATTTGTGCCACCGGCGAACTGGTTCTGATTTCCGCGCCAAATTCTTGCGCGGCGCTGGCCATGGCCTGGGTGATTGCGCCCATTCCGCCCATGACGTGGCCATAAAACCCCTGCTGCTCCTGCTCGCCACCGCTCAGGAGATGAAACAACAAACCGATTGCGGAGCCCGGTTGGTAGGGGCCGCCGTGCTTGCCATACACGTTGTTCGCCAGGAAAAGTGTTTTTATTTTCTCCGATTCGTAATTGCGATCCAGGAATTCGCCCAGGCTCCCGGTCAAAAAGGAAATCAGTTCTGCGATCTCGCGGCTGGAAATCTTGCGGAAGCGTTTGCCCAAGCGAAGCAAATCCGCCCAGCCCGCGAGCGAATCGGTTCCGGGTTCGGGAGGCGGCTCCAGGAAAAACGGCTGGAGATAACGCGCCAGCGCTTTCAGTTGTTTATCCACGCGCACAAACGTTTGCGCATCCCTGGCGGAAATCTTGCTGAACTCCGCAACGGCCCGATCGTGTTGCGCCCACCACGGCACGACGTGCCCATCAGAAAACGGCACCTGCAGCGCGGGATCGCAGGGCACCATGCGCAGACCATGTTGGCCCAGGCGCAAATCGCGAATCACTTCCGGGCGCAGCATGCTCGCAATGTAGGAAGTAGTGGACGCGCGGCAGCCAGGAGCGATTTCTTCCGTGACGCAGCAACCGCCGACGATTTCACGGCGCTCCAACACCAGGGTGGAAAGCCCCGCGCGCGCAAGATAAGCGGCGGCAGTGAGGCCGTTGTGGCCGGCGCCGACAACAATCGCATCAAATACCTTGGACTTGACTGGGGTCATCAGGAGCGGAATTTCGAGTTGCGCCGTCTAAGCGGCGCAGTGGCATTATGATTGCCCTCCGCTGGTGCCGCAACCTTCTGCTTCTTTAATCAGTCAGCAGGGCGTAGAATTTCCGCACCGACTTTTTTGGAGCGTTGAACTCATGAGGAAATTTTTTCCACTATTCGCACTGTTAATTTTTGCCGGCAGCTCGCAAGCGCAGACTCAGAACAAACCGAAGGCTCGCCCGCACGTTGTGGTGGTGGGCGTGAACGGCATGGAGTTGGACATGATCCGGCCACTGCTGCTGAAGGGCGAGATGCCTAACCTCGAGCGCATCGTCAACAACGGCGCGTACGGCAAGCTGCGCACCGTTTCCGCGCCGAATTGCCCGCGCGTTTACAGCACAATTTTTACGAGTACGAGACCAGAAGAGCACGGCGTCAGCGGATTTCTGGTGGGCGGAATCACCGCCAATACCAACATGTTGAAACAAGAGCCGCTGTGGTCGGTGCTCTCGAAGAACGACATTACCGTGGGCATGGCCAACGTGCCCGCCACTTTTCCGGTGATGCCGGTGAATGGCTACATGATCAGCGGCATGCTGACGCGCGGAAAGAATTGCGAAGACGGCGTGCTGTGCGCTCCCAAATTGTCTGAGGTCATGGGTGGTGACGCGGTTTATCCCAAGAGCATGCAGCCGGAGCTGTTGAAAAACGTCGGTGACTTCTTTATAGATTGCGAGCGCATGCCCGGGGCGGCGGATTTAAAAGGTCACGAGAAGGAAGTTATAGACGCCTGGCTGACCAAGGTGCAGCTAATTCGTGACCAGCAAACCAAGTTGTTCGATTACCTGTTGACGACACACCCGACCGATTTCACCATGCTGGGGCAATCCTGTGAAGATCGCACCGGGCACTGGCTCTACCCGATCGCGCCTTTTAACGCCGGCTACAACCCCAGTATCAATAACGTGCGCACCCAGGCTTTTCCCGACCAGTACATTGCTTTCGATAAAGTACTCGGCTCCATCCTGAAACACGTGGACGAAAATACTTACGTGATTATTATTTCCGACCACGGCATCAAGCCGCTGCGTGAATTTGAAAATAAGGATCCGCACGCGCACATGGATCACGAAAAGACCACACCGGTGATTGCCAAGCATGACTTCGCGGATGGCGACGACGTCCCAGGCTCGTTTTTTGCGATGGGCCCGGGAATCAAGCACGATTCACGGTTGATGGGATTTGAAGCCAGCGTGTATGACGTAGCGCCGACAATTCTGCACATTTATGGAGTTGAACAACCCAAGCAGATGCGCGGGCGGGTGCTGACGGAAATATTTGAAAGCGGCGGCAAAACCGTTTCCACTTCTTCGAAATAAGGATTTTCACTCTCGCAGTTATTCGAAACCCGTCAGATTACTGCGTTTTTGGCGGCGCCAGAGCTTTTGCGCGAGTTCGCGCCTTGCCCGCACTCTCCATATCGCCTAGCCCGACGTATGCGCGTGCCAGCAATTCATAAGCCTCTGCGGAATCCCGTTGCGCCTTAATCGTGGCTTCAAGTTGCTGGCGCGCATTTTCGAATTGATCCTGCGCCAAAAACACTTCGGCTAACTTCTTTTGCGCTTCAAATGTGGATTGCATCAGCAGTGCGGCTTCCAACTGGTCCTGCGCGGCGTTGAATTCGTGCAGCGCAAAATAAACCGACCCCAGTAGAAATCGCCCACGATATTG
>JBBRPU010000445.1:0-2907 GCA_038227545.1 Candidatus Acidiferrales bacterium | reverse complement strand
TGTTTTTCAATCAGAATCCCACGGGCTCAACTCCGTTGCGTCTGGACGGGCAGATTGTGGATGCCGCCTTGTCTGAAATACAGGCCCAGATTCAGCGTTATCCAGCGGATCTGCAACAGAGCGTTAGCTCAATGTTTCATTGCTTCAGAGCCTCTTTCCACGTTCGATAAGCGCCCGATAGATTCCTGCATTTGAATCCCTTTTGAGTGAGCAGGCGGCAGGCAAAGTAGGACCGCTGGCCGGACTGGCAGTGAACAATCAGTTCGCGATCCCGCGGTAATTCATTCAGTCGTGCGCGGAGCTGCGGAAGCGGAATGTGGATGGATTTCGGAATGGCCCCAGCGGCCCGCTCTGAGTCGTCTCGCACGTCTAGAATCAGCGTTCGCTCCGGATCGAGACCGGCAATTTCGCTCCATTGCGCCAGCACCACATCGCCGGACAACACGTTCTCCGCCGCCATCCCCGCCAGATTCACCGGGTCTTTCGCCGATCCGAAAGGCGGCGCATAGCTCAGTTCCAACTCGGCGAGGTCGTGTACAGTCATCCCTGCCTTCAGCGCTGTCGCAAAAACATCGATGCGTTTGTCCACGCCGTCAGCGCCTACCGCCTGCGCGCCGAGCAGACGGCCCGTGTCGGGTGCGAACAGTATTTTTATGGCGATGGGTTTCGCTCCGGGATAGTAACCTGCATGCGAGCCGGGATGGAGATGAAGCGCCGTATAAGGCAGATTTGCTTTCTTGAGCGCTCGTTCGTTGGAACCGGTGCATGCCGCCACAAGGTCGAAAAGCCGCAGGACGGAGGTGCCGTAAGTCCCGTGATAGGCAGCGGGCCGGCCAAATATGGAATCGGCTGCAATCCGGCCCTGGCGGTTGGCCGGGCCGGCCAACGCGATCAGCGTCCAGCTTCCCGTGATCGGATCGCGTACTTCCACCGCGTCACCCACGGCCCAGATGCTGGCGTCGCTCGTGCGCATCTGTTCGTTCACACGTATGCCGCCGCGTTCACCCAGCTCCAACCCGGCATGTTTGGCCAACGATGTTTCGGGACGCACGCCCAGTCCCAGCACGACTATATCCGCGGGCAAACGCTGGCCGCCCTTGAGCACGACCACGGACGCCGCGGCGTTTTCGCCGGCGCGCGGAGCTTCGAACGACGCCACGCCGTTGTTCAGATACAAAGCTACTTTCTGTTTCTGCAATTCGTCCTGCAACCACGCAGCCATGTCGGAGTCGAGCGGACCCATGACCTGAGGCAGCGCTTCGGCGATGGTGATTTCAAGACCGTGGCGATGCAGTTGCTCGGCGGTCTCCAAGCCAATGTAACCGCCGCCAACAACCACGGCACGGTGGGCCTTGTGCTTGGAGATCCAGGCCAGAATCGCATCCATGTCGGGAATGTTGCGCAGCACAAAATGGCCGGGTCGTTCAATGCCGGGGATGGGCGGTTTCAGCGGCGCTGCGCCCGTGGCCAGAATCAAGGCATCGTAGCGTTCGCGGTAAACCCGGCCGCTGGGATGTTCGCGCGCTTCCACTTCTTTGTGGCCCACATCGACGAGCACGATTTCGGTGTTGACTCGCACATCGAGATTGAAACGGGCGCGCAGACTTTCGGGAGTCTGCAGGAGCAGTTTATTTCGATCTGCGATTTCACCGCCGAGGTGGTATGGCAGTCCACAATTGGCAAATGAAACGTGAGGCCCCCGCTCGAAGATTACGATCTCCGCCTCTTCCGAAAGCCGCCGCGCTCGCGAGGCGGCACTGGCACCTCCGGCCACGCCACCCACAATTAAGACACGCTTCACATTCATTCTATTCCCCTTGTTATAGATGGAACGTGATGGCTATGCGCCTCGACGATTCCAAGGCATTCGCGCAAGAATCAGTCCCATGCCGCAGGTATCTGTCAGCCCCGCGAAAACCAGCCCGGCTCCGACAAACGCAGGAATTCCGGCAAAGTAGGGATGCGCGGTAAGCGACAGCACCGCTCCCGTAAGGGCGAGCGTTCCCGCCACAATTCGTACTTGCCGTTCCAGCGAGATCGTTTTGTGTCCTCGTACGACCGGCAGCCCCTCTTTGTTCCACTCGTCAGTGCCACCCGTTACGTTCGTCACGCCTTCAATGCCGCAGCTGACCAGCTTCTCGCACGCCTGGCGGCCACGGGCACCGGATTTACAAATGAGAAAGAGCTTCTGACCTTTCGCTAAGCGAAACTGTTCCGGGTCCAGTCGATCGAGCGGAACATTGCGAGCAGGAGTCGCGTGGATTTCCTCAAACTCCGCTGGCGTTCGCACGTCAATCAGTTGTGCAGGTTGGCCGCTGGCCAAAACGGCCTGAAGCGCTTGGGGCTCGATTGTATTGAGTTCCATGGTGGCTCCTTTCCGAGAGTCTTACGTTCGCTTGAACCCATCAAATCTAAGCGCTCAGACATGCGATCACTCGATTCAGTCCCAAGAACCCACATCACCTGCGCAAAATTCAAGCCAGGATGACTGCGTAGGTGTGTCATCCCCGTTAACGCCTTAAATCGCCCGTTATCTTTTAACATTCCCAGGGATTGGACGTGTTTTTTCAAATCGACAATCAACAAAGGTTGCAGATGCGCATCAGCGCCGAATGAAATTCAGTCAGCCAAGTTGGGTTTCCAACGCGGGGATATGATCAGAACTATTTCAACGGACTGCCATGAGGCTGATGCCGTTGAAAAGCACGCACAACAATACTCTTGGGGAAACAGCACATGAAGCATGCGTCGATAGTGGCCCCCGTTAAGACGCGAGTGATAAACTGCGGACGTAAACAGCATGCAATGAAGATGGGAGACGGCATAGAGAACAACGATTAACGCCGGCCACGGGCAATTCAGCCCCTTTAGCATTGCGGCCACAGAGCCCGCGCTTGCGCCCCACGC
>JBBRPU010000444.1:0-2918 GCA_038227545.1 Candidatus Acidiferrales bacterium | reverse complement strand
CCAGAGATTGCCGAGCAGATGCACGGGGATGGCGCCCTTCGCAGGTACCAGCGTTGCGCCGTATTGTTTTGCCAACTGACCGCGTACGTACGCGTGCAGCGATTCGTACAAAGGACGAAGCTGCTCCCACAGTCGGTCAGCTTGTTTCGTGAATTGATCGGGCGGCATGTCGTACATCGAACGCCAGATCACGCCTACGTCCGGATACCCGAGTTCGCGCGAACCCTTGTTGCCCAACTCCACCAGCCTCGCGTAGCGCTCGCGCATGGGCGCTCCGACCGCATGCCAGCCGAGCCAGGCGCGCTTCAATTCTTCAGGATCGCGACTGGTGGCGAGAATCCGTTCAATCGCCGTGATGTCCAGACACTTCGCATCGGGGCCGCTGCCGTCCGCGCACCATTTCCCTTTTCCGTAATCACCGGCAAGCGAAGTGGAAACCGCAGCCAATTCTTTTTGTTCCGCGGGATTTGACGGCGCCGGGAATCCAATCGAAAGCTTAACCAGCAACATTTTGCGCGCGAGTTCGGGCGGTAACTTCAAGCCGTCGAAGCGATGCGCCTTGGTCGCCAGTTCCACCGTTAGCGTGTTGAGAGCTTCGCCGGCATCGGCGGCAATCTGATTGGTGTCATCGGTGATGAAATTTTCCTGCACCCAAGCCGCGCGCTGCCCCTTATTGCCCAGTTCGAATAGTCGCGATTCCGCGTCGTCCACAAATGCTTTTGCTTCCGCAACGGTGGCGGCCTTGGCCACGTGCTTGGCAGCAGGATGTTGCTGCGCTGGCATTGCCGCAGCGCAGAGCAAAAGCAAAACTAGTCCAGACACCCCACAATTTCCTGTCACCGTTCTTATGTTCATACCCTGGCTTTCTTCGCGTTCGCCGCAACCTGTCGCAGGATCGGTAACGCTCGTTCGATTCCCGCGCGGTCCACGTCGCAATGCGTGACGAAACGTACGGAGTGCAAAGCGGTGTCCTGCGCCCAGATACCGTGAGGATGTAGCTCTTCGCAGAATTCGACGGCCGTCTTCCCGGTTCGCGAGCAATCGCAAATAACAATGTTGGTCTTTACTTTGGCAGGATCAATGCTGAGCTGCGGGATTTCCGCGATGCCGCGCGCAAGGACCTGGGCGTTTTCATGGTCAACGTGCAGCCGAGAGGGAGAATTTCGCAGCGCCAGCAGCCCGGCGGCCGCGATAACTCCCGCCTGGCGCATGCCCCCGCCAAACATCTTGCGATACACCCGTGCCTTCTCTACGAACGCTCGCGAGCCCACCACCATGGAGCCCACCGGAGCGCCTAGTCCCTTCGACAAACAGAACATCACGGAATCGCACTTGCGCGTCATGTTCGCAACGGTGTCATGCAAGGCTACCGCCGCATTAAAAATACGCGCGCCATCCATGTGTACCTTCAGATTCGCGGCGTGCGCGTGGTGGCAGATGTCGTCTACAGTCGCGGTCGGGTACAGCATCCCTCCGGCCATGTTGTGTGTATTTTCTAGGCAGATCAACGCCGTCTGCGAATCGTAGTAAATGCGCGGCCGAATCACCGCCTCGATCTGCGCCCACGAAAGAATTCCGTCCTCGCCGCGCGCCACTCGCGGCATGCACCCGGCAATCGCCGACATGGAAGCCAGCTCGTAAAGATTTACGTGACCGCGCTCGTCGCAAATTACTTCGTCGCCGTGATGCGTCCAAATCTTGATGGCAATCAGGTTGCCCATGCATCCGGTGGGAACGAACAGCGCCGCATCTTTTCCGAAAAGTTCGGCAGCCTCGCGCTCCAGTTGGTTGACCGTCGGATCTTCGCCATAAACGTCGTCGCCGACTTCCGCTTCGGCCATCGCCCGGCGCATTTCCGGAGTAGGCCGGGTGAGGGTGTCACTGCGAAGGTCCACCACGCCGGCAGGCGGGGTGATTGTCAATGAATTCATGGCCATTACTGGATCTGTTTCCGTTGTACTCAAAACCACATCTCCACTGCCAGATTCCTCGGCCTCATAGGGTTATCGGAGCAGCTCGACAAAAACTTCGTTGGAAACACTTAGCCGTGACGGCGCCAGCCTGACAACGGGACCATTCCACTCCAACAATCCCGATGACGCCAAGGGATCAAAGCGCGACGCGAGTGTTACCGCATAATCCTTTTCAATCCGCGACACATTGATACCGTCCAATTGCCGCAAGCCCAGGAACAACTCCTCTTCCAATGCCGCATCGGGAGTCAACGTCTCCAGTTGTTCCACCGGCAACGCGCCGTTCTGCAAGACATGTACATAATTTGCTGCATCATGCGCGTTGGCCCAACGTTGCGTGCCGAAAAAAGAATGCGCGCCCGCGCCAAAACCCAGATAGGGTTCGCGCCGCCAGTATTTTAAATTGTGCCGCGACTCAAAGCCGGGTTTCGCCCAGTTGGATATTTCGTAGTGGTGATAGCCCGCCGCGGCAAATGAAGCCTGGGCTAATTCGTAAAATTCTGCCATCTCGTCTTCCGAGGGAACCGCCGCGGCACTGTAGCGCTGGCCACCTTTCAGCAGTTCGCTGCCAAGTCGGCTTTTCTCGTCAACTTCCAGGATGTAGACAGAAATATGTTTGGGAGCCAGTTCGTTCAGCCGCTCTAGTGAATCGCTCCAACTCTCACGCGTCTGCAGCGGCAGCCCTGCGATCAGGTCGAGTCCGATATTCTCGATCCCCGCAGCTCGAAGAATTGGTACGGCGCGGTAAATGTCTGCGCGACGATGCATACGGCCGGAAGCTGCCAGTTCCTTATCCGAAAACGATTGCACGCCAAAACTAACGCGATTTATGCCCGCCCGCACCCAGGCGGCAGCCTTCTCCGCATCAACTGTTTCGGGATCGGCCTCCAGTGTCACCTCTTCCAGTTCGCACGCAAAAGTAGTGCGGATGGTATCCAGAAGAGT
>JBBRPU010000443.1:0-2923 GCA_038227545.1 Candidatus Acidiferrales bacterium | reverse complement strand
GGACCTTCACTGCCTGTTCCGCCAAACGTCGTCGCAGTCTTGCATCCATCGTGAGCCGGCCGATGGCTGCCGCCAGGTTTTTGACCGCATCGATGCTGCGGTGGTCAAAGCTCGTTCCATTTTCATCCACGCGGATAAAATCCTTGAAACATTCCAAGTTAGAAACGATCGGCGCACATCCCCAGGCCATCGCCTCCAACGGTGCCGCGCCAAAAGTTTCGCCGCGATCTGCCACGGAAGGATAAACGAAAACGCCGGCAGATCGGTATTCACGGTTCAACGCTTGCGTGTCGAAAACCGGCCCGACAAACGTCACGGGCAAACCTTGCGCGGCTTGGGTTAGTTCATCCTTGTAAGCTTGGCCACCGCCGCCTTGTTCCGTTTGCCACGGCCCAACAATCCGGAGTGGCCACGGTTGATCCAGGAGTCGCATCGCTTGGATGAGGAGTTGCAGTCCCTTTTCCGGGTGCACCCGTCCGCAATAAAGCAGCACCGGCTGCTTCACGTCTTCATCCAGCGGCTCATCCACGTCAAAAGAAAGTGGATTGGGAATCATGGCTACGCGGTGATGCTCGACTGCCGGCAGCTCCCGGCGGATTGCCACCGCCACCGGGGTGGAATTGGCGCGAAACCGCGCTTGACGATACCAGCGCATTTGACCCTTCGGCATCCGCTCAACATCCACAAAAATCTTTCCTCCCATTTTTCGCCTCAACAAAATTGGCGCCCAGAAGGTGTTCGTGACAACGATGTCAGAATCCACTGAAATTGTGCGGCAGACACGGCGTGAATACAATAGATCCAGGAGCTTCAATTTCACAAGCGAAGCAGGAGTCTCGTAACCCGAACTCCGGAGATGGCGGACTCCTTCTATCTGTTCTTCGCTGGGAAGTTCGGGATGCGAGCGGGAAATATGGACGACCTCGTGTCCAGCCCGGGCAAATTCCTTTCCCATGCGAAACCAGATTTTTTCCACCGCCCCGCCCATGAGTGGAGGCACCGGCAAAAATGCCCCTTGGATAATAGTTATTTTCATGATCCTGGACGGAAAATCAAACGCGGATTTCACAAATCAAAGTGAAGCAACTCAAGCCGCAAAACTGATTTGAGCCGGAAAATGAGCAAAAGATTCCATTTCTAAACAGGCTCGCGTTGGCCTCGATGACCGAACTGTCGATGCCCACGTGCCGGCCTTCAAGAGCCCGTGTGCCTTGAGCGCTTGCAGGCTGATGGAAAGCACCGTGGAAAAGACCTGCTTGCCCAGGCGCCGTGCGATAGTCGACAAGCTGGAATGATCCGGGGTGTGCTCCTCCAGCGCGTAGCCCAAAAACGCCCGCACCGAGAGGGAATCCTCCGCCCGCGCCGCCAGCGCGCTATGACTCTGCAGTCCCTCGAAGAACCCGACCATCGCCAGCTTGAAAAACACGACCGGATCGATGGGCGGCCAACCGTCCCGACGCGAGGTATAAAAAACCGCGCACGCCGCGAGAACCTGCTGGGCGAAGTTCACCTTTTGGAGCGTCTCGTTCAGCCGCCGGTAGAAGATGCCGCTTGCAGCGCCGGCAGCTTCGCCCGTTCCACCCAGAACTGCCCTTGGACATCTTCCTTCTTCGCTCGGATCATGACTGCAAACCTACCAAAGCATCAGGAGTTTTTCCACCGGCCGCTAATAGATGAATCTCCTCACGACAATCCGAAACAGCTTCCATCCTCTCTGGAGGATCCGGCGCACGCCGTGGCTCTTCAATATTTTCCATCGCTTGGATTTTCAAGTCTGGGCGCGATGCCACTCGATCGGGATGCGGATGCGCGTGATGTGGTTCCGCGACATGACGTGGCTCTTCCAGTCGCTGCCGAAGGAGCCCGAGTTAACCCGGGTGATCGAGCAGGTTTGCGAGGCATTCCAGCCGAGGGTGTTCTGGGATGTCGGCGCAAATGTGGGATGGTTCACGTGGCTCGTAAACGCGCGGACGAAACTCACGCATACCGTTCTTTTCGAGCCGTTCCCTCTGAATGCGGGACTGCTCGAGCAGACTATCGCCAAAAACGGATTCGCGCACATGCGCGTCGTCCGGGCGGCGGTCGCAGATCGCGTAGGCGAAGTGTCCTTCAGGGTGGACGACAAGAGCGGGGCCACCGGCCAGATCGCCGAGGTCTACGACACATCCGGGAAATCGGCGATTGCGCGTACCTATGGTCTGAAGGCTGAAATTACAGTGCCGACGACGACGATGGATACTGAAATGGCCGCAGGCGCGCCGGTCCCGGATTTGATCAAAATGGATATCGAAGAGGCCGAGCACCTCGCTTTGAAAGGCGCGGAAAAAATGATCGACCTCGGCAGGACGATCATCGCCTTTGAATGCCACCGGATGGCGGCGCTGGAGCTGCTGAAGTCAAAAGGATGGGCGGTGTTTCGCGTGGATGCCCTGCACAACTATCTCGCGCTGCCGCCTGCACTCGTCGGACGCGCGGAAGCGATCACCCGCAGCTTGGAGCGCATTGAATGATCCGGCGACAGAGGTCAGCTCATCCTGAATGGGTAAGAGCCGGACAGCAGTGACTTGATCCCCTTGGTCTGACGTAACCGAAAAACATCCTCCTGCGCGTGCTCCTCGCATTGGCAAAGCAACGCGTCGTGCCCAGACGACGCGTTACCGCGGATCACCAGCGGCCGCTCCTTGGGCGAAGAACTCTCCCACAGCCGCCACAACCCGGCCAGCCCGCCCTTCATTCCAGGTCGTAGATTTCCAACAGGCCGATCCCCTGGGTGGCACTGGCCCGAATGGCACTCAGTTAAGGAATAGTTCGTAGCGCACAAGCCTGGGTCGAGGCGCGGTACGAATGGTGCTTGTGGACTAGGGCCATGAACAAACGCCCGAGTGACAAAACGCCGCTGTTTCCTTTCGCCCGCAACCTCTGT
>JBBRPU010000442.1:0-2936 GCA_038227545.1 Candidatus Acidiferrales bacterium | reverse complement strand
GCCTGCGGATCGCGCAGCTGCACGTTGGTGAGCGAAGCTTTGGCCAGTGCGGTTTCGATGTTCATCACCGTTTGCGCCTGAGCGGCGGATTTTTCGGCGGAGTCGCCAGCCAGCTGAAACATTTTTGCGACGTGGGCGACGTAGTCGGTGCGAAGCTGCTTGGAGCGATCATCGTCGCGCAGGTAGTAGTCACGATCGGGCATGCCCAGGCCGCCCTGATCGGCATCACCGATCACTTTCGTGCTGTCGGCAAAATCCTGCGTGGAGCTGAAATCAAAAACCGCCTGAATGCCCTGTTTATGCAGTGCGGCTATTTGTGACAATAAAGCGTTGCGGTCGTTCATCGCGTCAATAGCGGCGAATTCGCCGGCGATGGGCTTTGCGCCCGCGGCTTCGATGGCCGCGGTGTCCATGCAACTGGCGTAGAAGTCGCCAACCTTTTGTTCGTTGGATCCACGAGCGGCTTTAGCGGCAGCGGAGGCCTCGGTAATCTGACGAAGCTGCGCGAGATTTTTTTCCTGCAGCTCCGCGCTGGTGCTCCAACCTGGACGGTCGGCAGGGATGGGATTGTTCTTCATCCACCCGCCCATGGCGAACTTGTAAAAATCGTCGCAGGGTTTGCAGGATTTATCGAGATTTGCCGTGGAGAATCCCCAGGGCGCAGGGTTATCGGCGGCATGAGAGCTGGCGAGCAAGGCCCCGAAGCCGGCGATGCACATGATTGCAAGCACGAGAGAGAACTTGATGCGATTGTTTTTCAAGATTCATCCTTAAGTAATTTTTGTAGTGCGAGAATCTGGCCGGATGCGGTGACGAAGTCAGAAAAAACTACAACGCTCATTTATGAGCAGCGGGAAGCGGGGTCTGATACTTGCTCATGTCTACGGATTTCCATTCGCCCTGCTTGATGCCTTCGCGAATCTGTGCCGGGGTCTTGCCCTTTTTTGTTTGCTCGTAGGAATACAAATCTTCACGCACGCAGATTTCGCAGCCGGAGCCGTGTTTGCTGACGAAGCAGTCGAGCAGGCCGGTGTGACCCTGACTGCGGTCGCAGTGGCAATAGCAAGGCTCCTGATAGAGAACTTTTTTTATGCGGGAGGCGACGGTGTAAGCGTTCTGGATGACGGGATCGCCAAAAGTGTCCGGAGCCATGGTCGCGGGGAGCGCGCCGGTGGGCGCTTCGGTATGGAAAGCGGGCACGGGCTCGGTGGAATCGGATTGCGTCTTGCCGGCACTGGAGGATTGCTGCGGCAGGAACAATAACGCGATAGCACACGCGAAAAGAATCATCACAGCAGAAATTTTAGGTATCAGGGACACAAAGCTTCTCCGTTTCCAGATGCGGTATGCAGGTAAAGATGAGCCACTAGTTACTGTACGGCGGAAGTCGCAAAAATTCCACTGCCCGGTGAATCTACCGGCGTCATTGAAACCTCCACGTGCAGTTTTCCGGAAGTTCGATGGGGAGTTGCGTACCTTGACGAACGTGGCGAGCATCTTAGAGCGGTCAGAGATAGGCCACTAGCGCGGCTTCGTTTAAAGTTTCTGGGTAAAAACAAGTGCGGGTATCGGGAAGCGGATGGCAGCGGGAGTCGGAATCGCAGAGAGGGGGAGTTGACTGGGAAGCGGCAGATAACCGGTAGTCCTACTTGACGCGGAGCCGCTTTTGGGTAAACTGCATTTTCTTTATGGCGACGATGCCACAATTCGTACCCGCGGTGGTGTTGCAGGATTTCGACCTGCCCCAACGCGAAGCAGCCTTCTTTTACGGGCTATTTCTGCGCGGACACTCGGCGGAGCAGTTGCGGCGCGACATCGAAGTGCCCCAGAAGGTATTGTTGAAGTGGCACCACGAAGCGGAGCGCGAACCGGAATTGCGCGACATTTTCATGCGCATGGTGGAATACCGCCGGCATGTTCTGGCCATCTTCGACAGTTTGGTCGGCTCAGATCTGCAAAATCGCCGCCTGCAATAAAGTTCCTTTTCGCCGCCTTCAGAACTCGAGCATCGTCTCAGTTCTTTCCTGAGGATTCCTTCCAAGCCCCAACGCACACATTTCACCTGTACCTTAGGACAGGCGGACGCGAATCGCAGGCAACTCTTTTTTTACCGCCTGACTCTAAGCGATTCGGGGACAAGTGTCACAAAACGCAGGGGATTACTCAATTGACGCCAGCGATTGGCGGAGTTAGAATCCTCGCCTACCACAGTTGAGGTGTACTTTTATGCCCAGGGTTGCACGCGCCCTATTTACTTCGCTCTCTTTGCTTGTCTTGACCATACCTGTGCTGCAGGCGCAGCAGGAAGGTCAGGATCCCACCGCGCCGCAAAAGCTCGATAAGAACCAGAAAAAGAAAATCCGCAAGTCCCTGAAAGAGTTAGACACCCCTTACAAGCAGTGGCTGAACGAAGATGTGACCTACATTATTTCGCCCGAAGAGCGCAACGCGTTCGGGCAACTGGCCACCAACGAAGAGCGCGAGCAATTTATCGAGCAATTCTGGCTGCGCCGCAGCACCAACCCGGACCTGCCGGACAACGAGTTCAAAGAAGAGCATTACCGCCGTATTGCGTATGCGAATGAGCATTACGCTTCCGGAATTCCAGGGTGGAAAACAGATCGCGGCCACATGTACATCGTTTGGGGGCCTCCGGACGAAATTGAGAGCCATCCCACTGGCGGAACCTACGATCGGCCGCAAAACGAGGGTGGGGGTTCAACTTCAACGTATCCCTGGGAAACGTGGCGATGGCGCTACATTGAGGGCATGGGCGAGAACGTGATTATGGAGTTTGTGGATCCCAGCGGGTCGGGCGAATACCGTTTGACGATGGATCCTTCCGAGAAAGACGCGTTGCTGCACGTGCCGGGCGCCGGCCTGAGCCAGATGGAGCAGATGGGCCTGGCGTCGAAGACGGATCGCTTTACCAGGTC
>JBBRPU010000441.1:0-2991 GCA_038227545.1 Candidatus Acidiferrales bacterium | reverse complement strand
TGGTCCACGTGGCCCATGACGGTGACCACCGGAGGACGCGGCTTGAGACTTTCTTTGGTTTCTTCTTTGGCGACTTCCAGCACCATTTCTTCTTCGAGGGAAACCACGCTGACCACGCCGCTGAAGGACTCGGCCAAAGTGGTGGCGGTGGGAACGTCCAGCGCCTGGTTGATGCTGGCGAAGACGCCGCGATCTAGCAAATTTTTCAGCAATTCCTTGGCGCGCACGTCCAGCTTTTCGGCGAGCTCGCGAATGGTGATGCCTTCGGTGATGGTCACTTCGCGCGGCGCCCGCGGTTCCGGCGGCGCAATAACGGCGGCGGCCGAACGGCGGTCGCCCATGCCCGGACGCTGACGCGTGGGGTGCAGCTTGCGCTCGCCTTCCTGCTCGCGCTTGTCGGCTACCGGGCGTTGACGCTGCGGCGGTTTGCGGGTGTAAAGCGGTTTGCCGGGTTCCGCCTTGGGCGGCAATTTTTCCGGAAACGGCGGCAGCATTCCAGGACGGCCCGGCGCGCGTGGCCCGGGACGCGTTCCGGTAGGCAACGGACCGCGGCGTTGTTCAAAAGGCCGATTTGGCGCGCCACCAGTGCCTGCGGGGCGCGGCGGAAATGTTCTGCCCGTGGCGGGCTGCTGCGGGCGCATGGGCTGGCCGGGCCGGGGTCCACCTACGGGACGTTGCCCGCCTTGACCCAGCGGGCGCGATGCTCCGTGGGTGGTGCTCGGCAAAGGACCGCGATTGCCTGTCGGTAGTGCAGGACGTGGCGGACCAGCGGGTCGCGCCGCGGAAGGTGCACCGGGACGCGCTTGCCCTGCTGGTGATGCTGCCGCGGGACGAATCGCTGGAGGCTGCGGACGAAGTCCCGCAGATGAGGTCGGCACAGCTGAACGAACCACCGTTGGCCCGGGTTGGCTAGCCGGTGCTGCGGGGCGAATTGGTGTTGGCGGCGTGACACCGGCAGGTGCGGGCGGCTTGGCAGCTTGCGCTGGCGCCGCTGGTCGCGGAGCCGCTGGCGTGGCGGCCGGCGGCGGAACAACGGAAATGGCTGGCGCAGACGGAGTCACCGACGCTGGAGGCGCAGTTCCAGCAGGCTTCGCGGGCGCTATAGGTTTCGCAGGTGGCGCTGCCGCTGGCGGTGCTGCGGCTGCGGGCGGTTTGATGGGCGTGACGGCTGGCGTCGCCGGCGTGGCGGAAATCGGTGTTGCCGCAGGAGGAACTATCGTCGGCCTGCTGCGTGCCGCTTTCGCAGCCGCTTCTTTAGCTTGCGCTTCGGACTTGGCGCTGGCTTCCGCTGCCTCTTCCGCGTCTGATGCGCCCTTTAGTTTTTGGCGAACTTTTACCGCGACATCTTCCGGGATAGAACTCGAGTGCGTCTTTTTTTCCGTGACGCCGTAGCCCGGCAAAAGATCTATGATCGCTTTGGCCTTAACTTCCAGCTCGCGGGCCAACTCGTTTATACGAACTTGATTTGCTTCGCTCAGGACTTTGCCTCTTCCGGATGTTCCGCATCGCCTTTGGCGGATGTGGATTCATCCTCTGGTGCCGCATGATCTTGGAGCGCATTTGAATTTTCTGCTGACGCCGCGTCAGGTTCTTCAGCAGGCGTGGACGGTGTATTTTCCGCCGCGGCAGTTCCTTCGACATTCTCAACAGTTTCGGTTTCCGCGGACGCTTCCGGTTCAGCAGTAGCCTCGGAAGCTTCTTGCGGCTGCTGCTCGCCTTCCGCCAGCGCCTCGGAACTTTCCTCGGCCGGGGCAACTCCATCTTCTGCGATGGCCGCGCCTTCGTCCGTGGCCGCTGCGCCTTCCTCGGTCGCCGCGGCAGCTTCGCCGCCGCCTTCATAAAAGCGATTCACGGCCTGATAAATCTTGTCCACCATCTTTTCGCCGATGCCGGGAATTTCCATCAACTGCTCGGGAGTCATGGCCGCCAGCGCTTCCACATTGTTGATGCCTGCAGCTTCCATCTTCTCGATGGTCTTGGCGCCTACGCCGGCAAGCGATGTCAGCGGGGTAGCGGGCGCGGTGAGCCGCGTCATCTGATCTTCAATCTCGCGGCGCTTTTCTTCTTCGCTCTTGATGTCAATGTCCCAGCCAATCAACTTGCTGGCCAGGCGCACGTTCTGTCCCTTTTTCCCGATGGCCAGGGAAAGCTGCGAATCTTCCACGATCACTTCCAGCTTGTGCAGCTCCGGATCGGTAATTTGCACGCGCGTGACTTTCGCGGGGCTCAAGGCTTTCTGCGCGAACGCCACGGTCTCTTCGCTGTAGGGAATGATGTCGATTTTTTCGCCGCGCAATTCGCGGATGATGGATTGCACGCGCATGCCCTTCATGCCCACGCACGCGCCCACGGGATCCACATCTTTATCGCGGCTGGCCACCGCCACCTTGGTGCGTTCGCCGGCTTCCCGCGCGGCGAAACGGATTTGCACCGTGCCGTCGTAAATTTCGGGGACTTCCATTTCAAAAAGGCGTTGCACCAGTGAGGCGTCCGCGCGCGAAACGATCACCTGCGGGCCCTTGGCGGCGCGATCCACCATCTTGATAACCACGCGCAAACGCTCACCGATATTGTAGGTTTCCAGCTTGGACTGCTCGCGCTTGGGCAACCGCGCTTCGGTGCGGCCCATGTCCACGATCAGGTCCGGGCCTTCGGCGCGCTTGACAATCACAGTCACCAGCTCGCCAACGCGGGTGTGATACTCATTGAAAATGGTATCGCGCTCCGCTTCGCGCACTTTTTGCAGAATTACCTGCTTGGCGGTTTGCGCCGCGATGCGTCCAAGCACATCGGTGGGCTTGGCGGCGATAATTTCCGAGCCAACCTCCACCTCGGGATTTTTCTTCTTGGCGTCGGTAAGGCTGACTTCCTTGCTGGCGTCAGTGACCTCTTCCACCACAATGTGCACGGAGAAAACGTCCACCTGGCCGGTTTCCTGGTTGAACTTGGCGCGCAAATCCTCTTCGGTTTTGTAATATTTCCGCGCGGCCA
>JBBRPU010000440.1:0-2996 GCA_038227545.1 Candidatus Acidiferrales bacterium | reverse complement strand
TTGCTTGCCGCATCAAACGGGTTCCCACCCGCCTTGTTGAAAACGGAAGCCAAACTGGTAAACATACTGCTTTCGCAGAGCGCGCATTGGAGTTCGGGAATGCGATAAAAGGCTGCTTCCACGTAGAGCTCGCGCAGAACCTTCATATCCTGGGGCAATTCCGCGGAGGCCTTGGTGAGCCTGGTGAGTGTTTTCAGTGACTTATTGTCAAAGTGTTGGGACGTCGTCAGTTCCATGCGATTTCTCAAGTGCTTGAGCACAAAGCCAAAGTGCTCGGGGTCGCGATCGATAAAGACGGCGCCGTTCTTGGTCACCTCCTGGTTGGCTTCGGCGCGCGCGACGTGATCCGCCAGGACTGCGTTCCCATTGACGGTCGAGCGGAGGGTGAAAAATTCCTTGCCGCCGACGTTGAGCGTAATGCAGGCGTCCCCGGGTCCGTGCCGCGCAATCTCACCGAGAGATTCCGATTGGCTGCCCCGCAACAGCGCCCCGTCCGCGATGGCCGCGGTGGCGGCCTCGTCGTTGAGGACGGCGGCCTTCGGGGCGGTGCTTTTGTGGCGGCTGATGATACCCGACGCGGGTTTTCTAACTGTTATCCTTCGCGAGCGAACAAGACGAAGAACGCATTCGCGCTGCTGCTGCTGCTGCCGAACGAGGAATCTGGATGCATGGGTGCCGCCACGAAGGAATTTCATTGCTCCTCTGTCTATAGCCACAACGGCTTTCAATCGTACTTCGTAGTCGAATGAAACACCCGCGCGAAACAAGATATGATGAGATGGGGAGTATTCCTTGTGTCCCAAAAATTGGATTACTCCGGGTTGCTCCCGTAGTATTCCGCTTGGCTGTGAATGCTGTGAATAAGCACGCTGGCTATCATCGCCATCGCCGATGCTTATCATCTCCCGCAACAAATGAAAACACTGTCAAACTGATGCGTCTCTTCATTATGGAGTAGCGAAGCTGTTGTGGCTGCATTCAGTGTCTCTATTAATGTCTTTTTTTGTGTGCTTTTTCAATGCGTATCTAGTCCAAGCGTATGCTCGCCAGGTAACCAAAGTGGTCGCTGGGCGCCGTGGGCATTTCCTTGCTTTTCTTCGTGTACATGTTGTACCTGAACCAGAACAAACCGGGAATGGCCTCCGTTCCTAGCAGCTGGTGCGCCGTCGGTACGGCCGCGCGGCCGTGCACGAGGATGCGATCCAAGCGCCGGCGCAATTTGCCGCCCAGCATTGGGTTCAGCATGCCATCGTAGGTGTAGCACACGTCCTTGCTACTTGCTTTTGTGGCCAACCACGAATCCTGCCACTCGCCGCCGTCGAGGAGCGACAGCAGTTCCGGGTCAAATCCCACGCTGCGCACCCGTTCGTCATCCCAATTTAAGTCACCCGTCAGTATAGCGGCCTTGACAGCACTGCGCGACTGCTGCTGCTGCATTCGGCTCTGCACAAAGGCCGCCATGGCGCGCAACTGCGCTGGTCGCTGCGCGGCACCCGTGTCTGCGGGGCCGTAGTAGGATGCAAGGTGCGTCGTGGTAAAGATGAGCTGGTCGCCGCCCTCTGGAAGTTGGACGCGCGCGTACAAGAACCCGCGCTTCATCACAGTATTCGTATAGGGTTGCCAGGCCTCCTCGAGGATCGTCAGCGAAGCGTGCACCGCGAGCGCACAGCCGGATCCGTGCCCCGGCTGCCGCATCACGTGGTAGCCGGCCGACTCCAGTGCCGGGACCAAGTAGCGCGCCGAGGACTCGACGACTTCCTGCAAGCCAATGCACCACAGCGGATGGTGCGGCGGCGAGTGCTGCTCTTGGAGCAACCGCGTCAGGGCCCGCATGCGCGGTTCCACGTGCGGACTCGCATCGCCCGTGGGACCGAACCAAACGTTCCATGTGGCGACTCGAAATTGCATTCCCGCGGAACCGCCGCTCTGGTTCGTCTTTGAAACACATGCTGCAGCGGCAGTGGACGTCGGCGGAGGATCCCTGCGCCTTTTCGTCGACTTTTCATCGGTGGCAGCAGCCGTCCTGTCGGCAGCTTCGCTTTCTTCAGGCGCCGCTTTTCGGAACTCTACTGGTAGCGCCCAAGCAAACGCCACGTTTCGTAGTCGCGCCAGCAGCTTGGTTGCAACATCAAAAGGATTTCCGCCCGATTTGTTGAGAACGGAAGCCAAACTGGTAAACATACTGCTTTTGCAAAGCGCGGATTGGAGTTCGGGAATGCGATAAAAGGCAGCTTCCACGTAGAGCTCGCGCTGAACCCTCGGATCCGTCGGCAATTCCACGTGGGCCGCGCTGAATGTGGAAACAGTGAGTGATTTTTGTTTCATTGACTTATTGTCAAAGTGCCGCGACGTCGTCAGTTCCATGCGATTTCTCAAGTGATTGAGCACAAAGCAAAAGTGCTCGGGGTCGCGATCGATAAAGACGGCGCCGTTCATGGTCACCTCCTGGTTGGCTTCGGCGCGCGCGACGTGATCCGCCAGGACTGCGTTCCCATTGACGGTCGAGCGGAGGGTGAAAAATTCCTTACCGCCGACGTTGAGCGTAATGCAGGCGTCCCCGGGTCCGTGTCGCACAATCTCACCGAGGGATTCCGAATGGCTGCCCTGCAACAGCGCCCCGTCCGCGATGGCCGCGGTGGCGGCCTCGTCGTTGAGGATGGCGGCCTTCGGGGTGGTGCTGTTGTGGCGGCGGCTACTACCCGACGCGGGTTTTCTTATTATTATCCTTCGCGAGCGAACAAGAAGGAGAGCGCATTCGCGCTGCTGCTGCTGCTGCCGAACGAGGAATTTGGATGCATGGGAACCACCGCGAAGGACTCGCATTACTCTTTTGTCTATACTGACACCGGCTTTCAAAAGTGCGCAAAACTGTTCACTGTCAGGCCCGTTCCTAACCACTACGACCGGCCGTACGGTGACCGCACTTCAGGGTTCTTTTTTTTACCAAAAACTTGGGCCGTTCCTATCCACTACGATCGGTCGTACGGTTGACCGTA
>JBBRPU010000439.1:0-3013 GCA_038227545.1 Candidatus Acidiferrales bacterium | reverse complement strand
TGACGGCGCCATTCGCCGCGTTCAGCAGATGGTCGCCGCCGATCCCGGGAAGTATTTTTATCCCGACCAGTATGGCAATCCCGCGAACTGGCAGGCGCATTACCACGGCACCGCCAACGAAATTTTCGATCAGACCATCGGCCGCGTAACGCACTTTGTCGCCGGCCTGGGCACCAGTGGCACCTTTGTCGGCGTAACTCGCCGCCTCAAGGAACTGAACCCCGATGTCCGCTGCATCAGCTTGCAGCCCGACGCCGCCTTTCACGGCCTCGAGGGCTGGAAGCACATGTCCACCGCCTTGGTGCCCGCCATCTATGACGATGAGCTTGCTGATGAAAACCTGGTCGTGGATACCGAAGCCGCCTATCGCATGGTGAAACTTGCGGCCCGCGAAGAAGGATTGTTGCTCAGCCCCAGCGCGGCAGCGGCGCTCGTCGGTTCGTTGATGGTGGCGGAGACCATTCCCAGCGAACAGCACGCCGTGCTCGTCACCGTGTTCGCCGATTCCGCCGCGAAATATCTCAGCGAGCGTTTCTGGGACGAGGACTAAATTTCATGGCCAACGCCGCACAACTTAAAATCACTATGGAGCTCGCCGGAAAAATCCGCAGTCACGGCGCGGAAACGTATCCTCATGAATGTTGTGGAGCATTACTCGGACGCGACACGGAAGTAGCCGACCGCAGCCTCTATCGCGAAATTCACGCGTTGCATCCGCTGATAAATCGGCGCGATGATTCGCCGCGCAATCGCTTTTCCGTCACCAGCCAGGATGTTCTGGACGCCGAAAAAGCCGCCGTCAACCAAGGTCTGGAAGTCGTCGGGTGGTATCATTCGCATCCTGATCATCCCGCCAAGCCCAGCCAGTACGATCGCGAGCACGCTTGGCCATGGTACAGCTACGTCATCGTCAGCGTAGCCAATAAAATCCCGGAAGACATGACTTCCTGGCGTCTCACCGACGATCGCAGCGATTTTCAAAGCGAAGACATTTGTCTGCAGCAAGCCGCTTCGTAACACTGCCCGTCACGCTCCATGGTGATCTGGTCGCAGAAAAAAAGGAGTTTCGATGTCCGTAAAAGTGATGATCCCCACGCCGCTGCGCGTTTTTGCCGGCAAGCAGGTATCTACGGAAGTTGCCGCGAAAACCGTTGGCGAAGCTCTGGGACAACTGACCACGCAATTCGGCGAACTGCGCAAGCATCTCTTCACCGAAGACGGAAAGCTGCGCAGCTTTGTGAACGTCTACGTCAACGACGAAGATATCCGCTATCTCGCGAAGGAAAATACGCCGACCAAAGACGGCGACACCATCAGCATCGTGCCGTCTATCGCCGGAGGCAGTATCGTGCTGCCCATAGCCCGCGCAATCTAGCGAGCCAGGCCGCCGGAAATTGCCGAATCAATAATTTGTGAAATGAAGTTTCAAGGTTCAAAAGAAAAGGAATAACCGATGTCTACAAAAGTTCAACCCATCGCCCCGCCGCAGACGTCCGCAACCGCCAAGGCCACCACGCTAACCAACGAAGAAATTCTGCGCTACAGCCGCCATTTGATCATGCCGGAAGTCGGCATGGAGGGTCAGCTCAAGCTCAAAAACGCCAAGGTCCTGCTAATCGGCACCGGCGGACTGGGCGCTCCGCTCGGTTTGTATCTTGCGGCGGCGGGCGTCGGCCGGCTGGGCCTCGTTGATTTCGATGTCGTGGATTTCACCAATTTGCAGCGCCAAATAACTTTCGGCTCCGACGATATCGGCAAGCCGAAAACCGCCGCAGCGCAGTCCAGGCTTTCGAAACTCAATCCCGACATCACCATCGAGACCTTCGAGACCAAGCTCACCAGCGAAAACGCTCTCGAGCTCTTCAAGGATTTCGACATCATCGTGGACGGCACCGATAACTTTCCCACCCGCTATCTCGTGAACGACGCCTGCATCCTGCTCGGCAAGCCCAATGTTTACGGCTCGATTTTCCGTTTCGAAGGCCAGGCCACCGTCTTCGGCATGCCCGGTGGTCCATGCTATCGCTGCTTGTATCCCGAGCCGCCTCCTCCCGGTCTCGTGCCTTCCTGCGCCGAAGGCGGCGTTCTCGGTGTGCTGCCTGGAATCGTCGGCTCCATCCAGGCCATGGAAACCATCAAGCTGATTTTGGGTTCGGGTGACAGCCTCGCCGGCCGCCTGCTGCTTTTCGATGCCCTGGCCATGAAGTTCCGCGAACTCAAGCTGCGAAAAAATCCCGCTTGCCCGATGTGCGGCGATCATCCCACCATCACCAAGCTGATTGACTACTACGAATTTTGCGGTGTGCGCGGAGAAGAGGCCCCCATGTCCGATGTGCAGGTTCCTGAAATCACCCCGCGCGATTTGAAATCCCGGCTCGACCGCGGCGATGACCTCTTCATCCTCGACGTGCGCGAGCCGCACGAATTTCAAATCTGCAATCTCAACGGCCACTTGATTCCGTTGGGTGAATTGCCACGCCGCGTCCATGAACTGGATTCTTCGCGCGAAATTGTCGCCCACTGCCGCAGTGGCAAACGCTCCGCGGAGGCCGTGGACTTTTTGCGTAAATCCGGTTTCCGTAAGATACTGAATCTCAAGGGCGGCATTCTGGCCTGGTCCGACGAAGTGGACCCCTCCGTTCCCAAATACTGATTAGCCGCAATTACTGCATCGCCGCCGCGTCCGGCGAAAAAAACCTGAGGAGTGTACATGCCCGGTACCAAAATCACCGTGAACAATAATGGTTCGCTGCGCATCGAAGGCGACTTCGAGCTCGTGGATCCGCAAGGGAAGCCCTTTGGCCTGGCCGGCCGCACCACCATCGGACTTTGCCGCTGCGGCCGCTCCATGAACAAGCCCTTTTGTGATGGGACCCACAACGCCTGCGGTTTTGTGGATACCGTTACGGCACGCGATCTGCCTCCCCCGAAGCCCAAAGTCTAGCTGTCTCGTCCAAAACCACCTTTTATCACGCCGTGAGACAGTCTCACCCTGAGACTGTCGCGGTTCCTC
>JBBRPU010000438.1:0-3027 GCA_038227545.1 Candidatus Acidiferrales bacterium | reverse complement strand
TGCTATCCTCGCGGCGAAAAGCGGAGTCACCGACCCTGACGTGCGCCGTACCTGGATATTATTTGGCGATCCCACGATGCGGCTGCAATTCCCGGCAACACCGCGCAACCCACATACGCGCCCTGGACGACTCGCAGTAAACGCGGAAGAAGATCGGCTGGTGCGGCGGCCCAACTCCAGCTCTCCCAAATGACCCTGGTGCGAATGAAATAGTTGCTCGCGGATCGCGCTGCGCCAAAAGTTTTCTATGGCGATTCCGGTAAAACCTGCAACGTAAGTGTATTCACTGTGGCCGGATCATCGCGCAACTTTATATACAGCGTTCCATTGGAATGCGGGACGCTTAAAGTGGATTCCACAAATCCCGCAGGCACGGTGCTCGCGTGCGTGAATTGTGCGTCTGACGCGACCGAATCGATCAGAAACAAATTCGTTCCACTGAGTTTGCACGGAGCGTCGGAAATTTCCGGGCAGCGAATCTCTTTGAGAGTCGGCACCCGCACCAGATTTGCCAGCGGCTGCCAGTCACCGGCGGCGATGTCCGCGTTCACCGGGCGGAAACGCAGTGGACCAAACGCCGAAGGCCCAAAACTTTTCAGCGCATCCAGTGTCGCCACCAGATTTTGCGCGTCCTGCAAAACCAAGCTTCCATCGCTCACGCTGAGCAGCACATGAAAAGCTTCGTCAACGGCGCCCACTTCGATTTTCGTTGTGCGCGAAAATCTTTCCGGCACTTCCGTTTTCAGGGAGAACGATAGCCGCGCATCCTGCGGCAGTTCATCCGCGCTGCCGAATTGCAGCGGGCTGGCCGTCGAAACCGGCTGGATGCTTTTGCCGATTAACGTCACCTTCGGTCGCGGCGCATTCACCGTCGCTGGTAAATCCAGCACTCGCGAATCCTTGAGCGTTACGTGAGCCGTAAGTTTTTCATCGGCGGTCCACGAGCCGGCTGGGGTGGCGTCTTTCGCGGTCAGTTGCAGTTCATCTTTACCGTTCGCGCGCGACAATTTTCCGGGAGCAAATCGCACGCCCTTAAATTCCATGCTCTCCACTTCGTCCAGCCGGGCTCCGCGCAGTACGCCCTGCTGGTCTCCCGAATTTATCGCGAAGCTTTCCAGGTGCGCCGCTTCCGCGTAGGTACGCACTGCAACTTCATCCGCTTTGGCCAGACCAAACTGTTTCAACGCTATCGCGGCCGGTCCGGGAGATTCTTCGCTCAGCGCCACTTGCACTTCCAGCGTGTCCGGTCGCAGAATTTTCCATCCGGCCCGCACCTCTGAGCCATTTTCATTCCTGACCGTCACTCGTTCCACGCACGTGGCGCATCCCGACACCAGGTGGACGATGCCATCTCTGCCGACGATCAGCGCGTTTTGTTCCGTGGGCGCGACATTCCACTTGCCGTTGTGGGCGCTGCGGAAATCAAAGTGCGGGCCGTCGTATTTCTCAAAACCCCAGGCGCCGTGTATCGCGCCGGTCAGTTCGGGTTCCACCTCGCGGCCCTGCAGCTCGCGGGTATCAATCACAAAGCCGCCGCGCACCGCGTCCGCGCGGGCGGGCAGCTGCAATAACGCGCCGGATTTATCTCGGAGCTCCAGCGTGAAGTGATGTCCAATGTCCGTCGAAAAAACCAGCGGTGCTCCCTCCACCGGCAGCACCAGCTTGGGATTCTCCAGGCAGAAAACTTCTCCCGGATGCACGGGACGCAAAGGTGGCAACTGCGAAGCCTCCACCGCCGGCAAGCCCACCACGATCACCGATTTTGGTTTGCGAAACGACGGAGGATTGTTCAGCCGCAAATTCAATTGCTCCTGCTTCGGCAGCGCGAGAGAAGGTATGTACTGGTAATCCGGAGTGCGAAAACTTTCCATGATTTTCGCCAGGTCCACGATCGCGCCCACGTACGGGCTGTATGATCCGCCGCCAGCAAGCGGAGTCGTGCTCATCGCGCCGATAAGATCTGTAGAAGGCCCAGAAGTCAGCGCGGCCACCATGGATTGGCTGTGTCCGTCGTCCAGAACTTTCTGGTCGCTGTTCTGCATCAGGCACGTTGGTTGCTGTTCGATGGGTTTATCGAAACACTGCATTTCCAGTTTTATGTTGAGTGTGCGCGCCAGCAAAACCGAGCGGTCATGCAGTTCTTTGGCGTCCAGCCCTTCGCTCTCGCGAACTTCTTTCATGTATTGATCCAGCCGCGAGCGATCCAGGCTGGCCTGGTTGAGATCCTGTGAAGCCCGCACGAAGACTCCGGGCTTTCCCCGTACCGAGGCCCGCAGCGAGCCATAGTCGCCGCCGGTCTCGGGAGCCAGAAACAGTAACGCCTGCTGCGCGCCCTCTGGAACATTTACAAAAAATCCTTCCTCGCGCACTCCTTTGTTCCACGCTTCCGCTTTCGTGAACCAATTTTCCGGCGGAGGATTTGTCGAGCCGCGCAGGAAGGCCACCACTACGAGAAAATGTACCGATTGCGAATCCGGAAAATCCGGATGGATCCACAAGCGATCCCCGGCCCGCAGATTCGGTACGTTGGCGATCGGCAGAGTTTTTCCCGAGCGCATCACTTTCATTTCCACGCGCGGCCCGGCGAGATCAAAAGCCGCCGGCGTATCCGCGTTGGCAGTCTTCGGCGCGCACCACAGCGCAATGATTAGCGCAGCAGATACTGCCGCCGTTTGACCGAGATTTGCCCAGCGCCTAAGCGTTTGCGTTGTCACTCTCTGTATAGCTCCTGAATTTCTGGTCCGGAACTTCCGGGTAACACGATTAGATGCGCTGCGCCCGCGATCAAGGGCTATTCCGATCCGCGCGATTCGTAAATAGCAACAACCGGTCTTGTGCACTTAATTCGCGCACTGCGCCCTTCGCCAAATCTCCCAACTCTAGAGCGCCAATCCCTACGCGAATCAATCGCAGCACCTCGACTCCCATGCTTTCGAACATTCGCCGGATGTGCCGGTTGCGTCCTTCGTCGAGAACGATTTCGACCCAGCAGTTACGCTGGCCCGCTCGCAATAGTTTCGCTGCTTG
>JBBRPU010000437.1:0-3031 GCA_038227545.1 Candidatus Acidiferrales bacterium | reverse complement strand
TGGCAAGTCCATTGACTTCGCGTCCACGTTCGAAAATCTCGTAGATCCCATTAACCCGAGGCGCAGCCGCGCGTTGTCACTCTTTGATTCCCGGCACCGGTTCGTTTTCAGCTACGTGTGGGAAATTCCTGCTCCGAAGTACGAGGGTTTCAAAGGGAAGGCCCTGGACGGTTGGTCCGTTTCAGGAATAACCACTTTCCAGTCGGGCTTTCCAATCCGCATCACCTCTCAGGACGACCTGGAATTGCAGAGCAGCTTTGACTTTGAGACTCCCGGCCAGCCCAATGTGGTTGCGCCCTTCAAATCCATCAATCCCAAAGCGGCCACGTGCGCGCTTGGCACTGGTCCGACGTCTGGAACGGGCGCCGATTGTCAGCCCATCAACGCGGGTTTTGATCCTAACAACAGCTTTACGAACGATACCGTGGTGCCAGGAACGATCGGAAACGCTCCGCGAACAGTTTGCTGTGGCCCTGGAATCAACAACTGGGAATTTGGATTCCTGAAGTCCACTCCTATCACCGAGCGGTTTCGATTGGAGTTTCGCGGGCAGTTATTTAACGTCTTCAATCACTCGCAGTTTTTTCAGCCCGACGGAAACATCACCGATGGAGCAGATTTCGGCCGCATCAAACGCGCGCGCGAGCCCCGCTTGATCCAATTTGCTGTCAAGATACTCTTCTAGAGCAGGTACGGGCCCGGCCCAACACGGCCGGGCTCTCAAGATTACAAACTGACTGCAGGGAAGAGACCTGTTGGCGGCTGAAGAGCCGCCAGGCACGGAGAATGTATGTCGGAAAAAGTGCACGAAGGATTACAGAAAGAAATCGCCGCTTACGAAAAACGCACGCGTAAATCCGCGGAGGCCCATAAACGCGCGCTGCAACGCCTTCCGCTGGGAGTGGCCAGCAATTACCGCGCCTACGATCCTTATCCGCTGTTCGTCAAAGAGGGCCGCGGCAGCAAAATCTGGGACTTGGACGGCAATGAATACATTGACCACAACCTGTGCTTCGGTGCGTTGATGGCAGGGCACTGCCATCCGGCGGTGGTCAAAGCGATCGAAGCGGCGCTGCATATCGGCACAACTTTTGGCATGCCGCATGATATGGAATGGGAGTTGGCGGAAGAAATTTGCGCTCGCTATCCGGTGGAAATGGTGCGCTTCGGTTCGAGCGGCACGGAAGTGACCATGCACGCTTGCCGCATGGCGCGCGCCGCCACCAAGCGAGATAAGATTTTAAAATTTGAGGGCTCGTATCACGGTCTACACGACACCGCTTTGGTCAGCGTAAAACCCAAGGCGGAAGAATACGGCGATCCCGATGCGCCGAATTCCGTGCCGGGCGGCGGTGGCGTGCCCAAAGCGTCGGTAGACAACGTGGTGATCGCCAGCTTCAACAATCTGCGCAGCGTGGAAAATCGCTTCAAGCAATTTCCGGGCCAGATCGCGGCGATTATTCTCGAGCCCATCCTGATGAATGTCGGGCTATGCATGCCGCAGCCAGGATTTCTCCAGGGTCTTCGCGACATCGCCACAAAAAACGGGGCGCTGCTGATTTTTGACGAAGTGAAAACCGGCGCGAAGCTGGCGTGGGGCGGGGCTTCGGATTATTTTGGCGTGAAGCCGGACATTACCTGCCTGGCGAAATCCATTGGTGGCGGCGCGTCACTGGGAGCGTTCGGCGCCAGCCGCGCGGTGATGGATCTCATCTCGCAGCACAAAGTTTTTCACGGCGGCACCTACAACACGAATCGCATTGCCATGGCAGCGGGACTGGCTACATTTCGCTCCGTGCTGACGCGCGAAAATTACGAGCACGTCGGCAAGCTGAGCAAGACGCTTACCGAAGGCTATCGCAAAATTGTCGCCAAGGTGGGCCTGCAGGCGTACATCGCCAGCGCCGGCGTGAATGGCGCGCTGATGCTTTATCCGCAGGAGATTCGCAACTATCGCGACTGGACGGCCATTGATGTGGACCTGTGGCGGCACTACTGGTTCGCGATGGTCAATCGCGGCGTGCTGGCGCAGCCGTACTGGTGGGACGAGCAGTGGACGATTTCCGTGCAGCACACCGAAGCGGACATTGATAAGCATCTCGCGGTGTTCGAAGAAATCGCTCCGGGACTCGCGCGTGCGCAGCAGGAACGCGGCGTGGCCTTCGTGGGCGCGGCGGGACACTGAACATTTTTGATGCGGCAGGTTGGTAGGCCGGTGAGCGACCCGCAGGCGCGCCACCGGCGAAGCGTCAGCGCCATGGTCACGCGCCGGAGAAGATATGTCCACGGAAGTTAGCGTGCCGCTTGCGAGCGCGGTGGAAGGCGATGCGCTGAATCTCCGGCGGGTGCTGGGCCGTCGCGACCTTGTGCTGCTGTTCGTCGTCGCCGTTTTCAACCTCAATGTAGTGCCGTCCATTGCCGCCAACGGCGGCGTCACCGTCTGGCTGTGGCTGATTTCGCTGGTGCTTTTTTTCTGGCCGCAGGGAATTGCGGTGATCGAGCTGGCGCACCGATTTCCGGGCGAGGGCGGCGTATATCTCTGGGCCAAGGAAGTTTTTGGCGACTTCCACGGATTTCTGTCCGGCTGGTGCTACTGGACGAATAACATGATGTACGTTCCAACAGTGATGTTGTACTTCGTCGGCGTGTCGGTTTATGCGCTGGGCGCGGGACATGAAGCGCTGGCGGACAACAAAGCTTTTGCGCTTAGCGCTTCGCTGCTGCTGCTGATTATTCTGGTGGTGATGAATATCGTGGGATTGGGCGTGGGGAAGTGGATTAATAATTTGGGCGCGATCGGCACGGGAATCGCGGCGGTGGTGTTGATCGGACTTGGCGTAGTGGTGTGGCTGCGCTTCGGGACCGCGGTGACTTCCGCGGATTTTGCCATCCCCGCGAATCCCCGCTTCGTGCTGAATTCCTTTGGAGTAATTTGCTTCGGGCTCGTGGGGCTGGAGCTCGCTTCGGTAATGGGCGATGAAATTGAGAATCCAGAAAAAACGTTGCCGGGTGCCGTGGCGTGGGGCGGAAT
>JBBRPU010000436.1:0-3043 GCA_038227545.1 Candidatus Acidiferrales bacterium | reverse complement strand
CGCGATGCCATAGAGAAAAAATCCCGTAGCGAAACTTCCCAGCAGAAAATATTTCAGCGACGCTTCGCTCGACTTCATCGAATCGCGCCGGAAGCCCGCCAGGATGTAGCTCGAAATCGAGCTCATCTCCAGGCCGATAAACGCCGTCAAAAGTTCGTGTGCGGAGGCGAGCACGCCCATTCCCGCCGTCGCAAACAGGAGCAGCGCGAAGAATTCCGCGTGCGGCAAATTTTCGCGGTCCAGGTAGGAATCGCAAGCGAGAATGACGAGGATCGCGACCAGCCCGAGCAGCACTCGGAAAAAGAAACTGAACACATCCGACTGGACCAACCCGGAAAACCCCTCGCCCGGAGTTGCGCCTGCGACAAAGGCCGCAGCGGTGCCGCCAATCGCACCCACAAGCGCCAGCACGGTAAAAAAGTGCCGGTTCTTGATGAACGGCTGCAGCAGCATTGCGAACATGCCGAAGCAGCACCACACCAGTTCCGGCAGCACTCGCAAAATATCGTCTGTGCGTGGAAACATTAGCGGTTGGCGCTCTCTGCGGCGGAATTTTGTTTAGAATCGGGCAAGTTGTTCATCGCGCCACTAGTCGCACGGGCGGGAGTTACCCGCAACGGCGTCGCAGCTTCGTAGGGCCGCTGCGGTTCCACCTGGTCAATCACCGCCTGCGAAGCGGCCGCGGTCCGGCGCGTAAAATAAGTGGAGCCGATGCCCATCCACAGCATCACCAGCGACATGGTCACCAGAATAAATCTCTCGCGGCCGGAAGCGTCGGGCAAAGACTTGTTCTTCTCGCGCGTTACTTCGCCAAAAAATACCCGCTGGTACGACCACAGCAAATAACACGCCGACAAAATTACGCCCAGCGCTGCCCAAGATGCCCACTGCCAATGCGATTGATAAGTCCCCAGCAAGATCAGATACTCACCAACGAATCCGTTGAGTATCGGGAGCCCCAGCGAAGAAAGCGCCGCGAAAAGAAAAAATGCCGCCATCCTGGGCATCGGCGTGGCCAGCCCGCCGTATTCGCTGATTTCAAAGGTATGCCGCCGGTCGTACAGCATGCCCACCAACAGAAACAGCGCGCCGGTGGAAATTCCGTGCGCCAGCATCTGGTATACCGCGCCTTGCATGGAAATATTCCGAAACGCGAAAATTCCCAGCACCACAAAACCCAAATGGCTCACGGAAGAGTACGCCACCAACTTTTTCAGATTCGGCTGCACCAGTGCCACCAGCGCGCCGTAAATAATTCCGATAATGGCGAGCGCCGCTACCCAGGGAGCCGCGCGATGCGCCGCTTCCGGAAACAGCGGCAAACAAAAACGCATCATGCCGTACGTGCCCATTTTCAGCAGCACCCCGGCCAGCATCACCGAGCCCGCCGTGGGAGCTTCCACGTGCGCGTCGGGCAGCCAGGTGTGCAGCGGGAACAGCGGCACCTTCACCGCAAAGGCCACAAAAAACGCCAGGAACAGCAGCATCTCCGCGCGTGGCTCCAGCACCAGCGTGCCGGTTTGAATCATTTGCTGGATCGTCGGCAGATCAAACGTGCCCGTAGCGTTGTACAGCCAGATAATTCCCACCAGCATCAAAATCGAGCCGGCCATGGTGTACAGCACAAATTTAACTGCGGCGTATATCCGCCGGTCGTGTCCCCAGATGCCGATCAGCATGGCCATGGGAATGAGCATCACTTCCCAGAAAAGGAAGAAGAGAAATAAATCCAGGGAGAGAAATACACCCACCACGCCAACTTCCAGCATCAACAGCATGACAAAAAATTCTTTTACGCGATGGCCGATGCTGCTCCAAGAAGCCAGTACCGAGATCGGCGTGAGGAAGGTGGTCAGAATTACCAGGAACAGGCTGATGCCGTCCACGCCCAGGTGATAGTGAATCGGAGGATTCGTAATCCACTGCGCGTTTTCTTCCAGTCGGTAGCTGCCCAGGTTCAGTGGAATACCGCGCAGCAACAGCAACGAAAATAAAAATTCCGCTACCGATACGATCAACGCGATGCGCCTGATGAAGATGTGATCGTCGCCGCGCAGCAGCATCAGCGCGAGCGCGCCGACGGCCGGGAAGAAGATCAGGATTGATAATAGGTGTCCGCCCTGGAAAAGTGAGCTCATATCAGCGCGCCACTCCCAGTGTTGGCCGCACGTGCGGCCAGAAAATTACCGCGACGATCACGATGGCGCCGACGACCACCCACACCGCGTAGCTGCGCGTGTTTCCAGATTGTGTGCGCCGCGTGCCATCGCCAATCACCGTGGTGCCTTCCGCAATGCCATTCACGGCGCCATCAATGACCGCAACATCCACGGCCTTCCACAAAATATTTGTGGACAGCCACATGAGCGGCCGCACTATTATCGCGGCGTACAGTTCATCCACGTAATATTTGTGCAGCAGGGTGCGGTACGCTCCACCAAAGGATTTGGCCAAGGCGTCCGGCTTGCTCGGCTGCTTCAGATACAGCCACCAGGCGGCCAATAATCCGGCCAGCGCGGTGATCACCGCCACGGTGGCCAGCGGAGTTTCCAGCGCGTGCGCCACTGCTTCCGCGGTACCGGCTTCGCCTGCACCGGGCGCGGCAAAAACCGGCTCAAGGAATTTTGCGAAATAATCTGGTTTGCCGAAGAACGCGGGAGCGGCCAGCCATCCGCCTACGATGGAAAGTACTGCGAGTATCGCGAGCGGCACGAGCATGCTCTTCGGCGATTCGTGCACATGCACGTGATGCTCGTCGTAGCGTTGCTTGCCGAAAAATGTGAAGAAGATCAGTCGGAACATGTAGAACGAAGTGAGCAGCGCGGTGAACAATCCGGCGGCGTATAGAATGTGCCCGACGTTCGGGCCGCCATTTTCACTCTGGTAGGCATTCAGCAAAATTGAATCCTTGCTGAAAAATCCCGCCAGCGGCGGAATGCCCGCGATCGCCAGCGTGCCCGTCAGCATGGTGACATACGTCCACTTGATTTTTTTGCTTAGCGCGCCCATGCGCAGCATGTCCTGCTCGCCGCCCATTGCGTGG
>JBBRPU010000435.1:0-3047 GCA_038227545.1 Candidatus Acidiferrales bacterium | reverse complement strand
TTAAAGAATCCAATCCCAGCATGAAGATTGCTTTCGTCGGCCCGCACGGCCACATCAAGCCCGACGAAACGCTCCAAGCCAGCGAAGACATTGATTTCGTGACTCGCGGCGAGTTCGATCACTCCGTCGTGGAATACGCCCAGGGCAAGCCCATCAGTGAAATCATGGGCGTCAGCTATCGCAAGGATGGCCGCGTCGTTCACAACGCGCCGCGCGCGCAACTGCACACTGCCGAACTCGATGCGCTTCCGTTCGCCACCGACGTTTATAAGCGCGACCTGCAAATCGAACGCTACAACGTCCCTTTCCTGCTTAACCCGTACGTTTCGTTCTACACCACTCGTGGCTGCCCCGCGCTCTGCACTTTCTGCATGTGGCCGCAGACTATTTCCGGCCATGCCTGGCGCACCCGCTCCACCGAAAACGTCGCCCGCGAAGTAAAGCAAGCCATCGAATATTTCCCGCAGATGAAGGAAATTTTCTTCGACGACGACACCTTCAACATTCGCAAAGACCGCGTGCTGGATCTTTGCACCAAGTTCAAGCCGCTGAAATTCCAGTGGTCCTCCACCGCTCGCGTGCACAGCGATTACGACACCCTCAAAGCCATGGCCGACGCGGGAGCCCGCCTCTTCATCGTGGGGTTCGAATCCGGCGATCCGCAAATTCTCAAAAATATTAAAAAGGGCGCCACCGTCGAAATGGCCCGCACCTTCATGAAGAATTGCCGCAAGGTCGGCATTCGCGTCCACGGTGACTTCATCATCGGTTTGCCCGGTGAGACGCGCGAGACCATTCAGAAGACCATTGATTTCGCCAAGGAGCTGGATCCCGAGACCATTCAGGTTTCGCTGGCCCACGCTATGCCCGGCACCGAGCTGTACGACTCCATGGCTAAAGAAGGTTTCCTCAAAGTGGAAGCTCTCGCGGACATGAGCGGTCACCAACTGCCGCACATTGAGTATCCGCATCTTTCGAAATCCGAAATGATGGCGGGCGTAAATCAGTTTTACGACGACTACTATTTCCGTCCCAAGGTTGTGTGGCGCATCGTGAAGGAAGCCTTGTGGGACAGCCACGAGCGCAAGCGCCTCTACCACGAAGCCACGGAATTCTTGAAACTGCGCGCGGAGCGCCTGAAGTGGGCCCGTGAAGGCGGCGACGGCGAAAAGCCGCTGATGTCTGTGCCCCAGGCGCATTCAATTTCCGGCAACGATTAAACGCACAGAATGTCCAACGAGCGAAAGCTCCGTGCGAAGACGCTGGTAATGGTCTTCATCATGGTGGTTTGCGCCACCACTGGCGATTCTTTGCTGAAGCGCGGCATGACGCAGATCGGTCCGGTCAGCTTGACTCACGCCGGACTTCTCCATAGCTTCCTTGCCGCGATGACCAGCGGCACTATCTGGTTCGCCATTCTTTTCCTCATCGGCTTCATGCTTTCCAACATGACCGTCCTCAGTTGGGCCGACTATAGCTACGTCATGCCCGCCGGCGCTCTGGGCTACGTTGCTGTCACGCTTGTCGGCGTGTTCGCTTTCGGTGAAACCGTTTCGCCGCGCCGCTGGCTCGGCGTTGCTTTGATCTGCGTGGGAGTTCTCTTCGTCGGCCAGACTCGCCCGCAAACCACCACTGTCATGGAAGTTGTGCGATGATGCACGCCATCTCGCTCCGGAGCGCCATCGCTCTCGCGATTTTCGTCGTATCCGGTTGCCTAGGCGAACTCGCTGTCACTCACGGCATGAAAAAAGCCGGCGCGCCGGCGCACCTGCGCGTCCCTGACGTCACTCTTTTCCTCGGCCGCGCTTTTTGCAACGCCTGGTTCTGGGTGGGCGTTCCGTTGATGACCCTCTCGTTTTACTTATTGATGGTGTTGCTCTCGTGGGAGCCCATCAGCCTGGTCATCCCTGCCTCCGCGTTGAGTTACGTGGTCGGCACCCTGGGCGCAAAATATGTTTTGCGGGAAGACGTCAACGGTGTGCGCTGGGCCGGAGTGCTACTCGTCTGCGCCGGCGTCGCCATTGTAGCCGCCGGATAATTTCGTGAACGCACGCGTCGAAAAGTATCGCTCATGATTCACTTGCCTGCCGCATGGCGTATCGCGCTGCTGGCGGTCGCTACTTTTCCGCTGATCTATTACGCCCTTGCCTGTGTCGCCGCGTGGAGTTTTGCGCGCACGCGGCCCGCCTCGGCCGCCTCCGGTTTCGCTCCGCCCGTAAGTATCTTGAAGCCGCTTCACGGCGTAGATTTTGCCTCCTACGAAAATTACGCCAGCTTCTGCCACCAGCACTATCCCGAATACGAAATCCTGTTTGCCGTGAACGAGAAAACCGATCCTGCCGTCGCGCTGGTACAGCGCCTCATCGCCGATTTTCCCCAGCGCGAGATAAAACTGTTCATCGGCGCGGATTACTTCGGCGCCAATCGCAAAGTGAACAGCCTCGCGCGCCTCGCCCGCGAAGCGCGCTACGAAGTACTCGCCCTCAGCGATGGCGACGTGCGCGTGACGCCGCAATATCTGCAGAATGTTGTCGCGCCGCTCGAGGATCCCGCCGTCGGCGCCGTCACTTCTTTCTATCGCGGCATCGCGCAGAAAAATCTCGGCGCGGAGCTCGAAGCCATCGGCGCCGCCAGCGGTTTTTTCCCCGGCGTGCTCATGGCTGCCTGGACCGAAGGCGTAAAGTTTGCCCTCGGCGCGTCCATCGCCACTACCAAGAGTTGGCTGCAAAAAATCGGCGGTTTTGAAGACATCGCCCCATTTCTCGCGGATGATTACGAAATTGGACGTCGTGTCGCTGCCGCCGGCGGCCGCGTGGTCCTTTCACACGAGACCGTTTGGACCATGTATCCCGCGCAAACCGCACGCACCTTCTGGGACCATCAATTGCGCTGGGCGCGCACTGTGCGGCTCTGCCGCCCCGTCTCCTATGCGGCGTTGCTATTCACGCAGGGCTTGCCGTGGGCCATCCTCGCCGCCATCATTGCACCGCGCGTGTGGATCTCGTGCGCCTGGCTTGCCGCTTACTTCGTGCTGCGGCTCACCATGG
>JBBRPU010000434.1:0-3057 GCA_038227545.1 Candidatus Acidiferrales bacterium | reverse complement strand
TAACGGAACGAGCGCATGCAGGGCTATATCCAGTGGCGCCTATGGGGGACCGGCGCATCGCCGCGGTCATAGACGTAGCGTGCCTGCTCTTTGCGTGTGGAGGCTTTCTGGCGCTGTTCGGATCGCTCGGAGGCCACTTCACAATGAGCAAGTTGAGTGCGGCGGTGTGCTTAACGGCACTTGCAGTGGTGTATTTTCAATATTTTGCTCTATTCACCATATTCGGTGGCACCACTCCGGGAATGATGCTTCGCAATTTACAGGTTATGAGTTTTACGGGGGACGAGCCCACGCCGAAACAAATGCTGCTGCGCAGCGCGGGCTACATGCTCTCTGCCGCGCCCTGCTTGATGGGATTTTTATGGGCGGTGTGGGACGAAGACGGGCTGACGTGGCATGACCGCTTTTCGAAAACGTATCTAAGCTCGGCGCAGACGTATGCGGAAATCGAATCGCACACCGCGGTGCATCCGCACTAATCCGGAGTTCTTGGTGAGAAGTTAGATTTTTACCGCTTGATTCTTGACTACCGCTTCGTCCGAAGCGATTTTTCCGTCGCGGATGTAAATGATACGGTGCGCATTCTGCGCGATGTCGTGCTCGTGAGTGACCAGAATGATGGTGTTACCCTGCGCGTGCAAATTTCGAAATAGCTGCATAATTTCATCGCCTGTTTTTGAATCCAGGTTGCCGGTGGGTTCATCGGCCAGCACGATGGACGGAGAGTTGACCAGCGCGCGCGCAATGGCCACACGCTGCCGTTGACCTCCCGAAAGCTCATTGGGCTTGTGATGCATGCGATCCACGAGATCCACGCGCTCAAGAGCTTTTTTGGCTTTCTCGATGCGCTCTTCCGCGGGAGTTCCATTGTAAATCAGCGGCAGTTCCACGTTGTGGAGCGCGGTGGCGCGCGGCAACAAGTTAAAGGTTTGAAATACGAAGCCGATTTCTTTGTTGCGGATGTAGGCGAGCTCGTCGTCATCGAGATCGCTGACCAGCCGGCCGGCCAGCCAATATTTTCCCGAGCTGGGAGAGTCCAGGCAGCCAATCAAGTTCATGAGCGTGGATTTGCCGGAGCCGGAAGGGCCCATGATGGCCACGTATTCGCCTTTGCGAATTTCCAAATCAATGCCGCGCAACGCGTGGACCTGCTCTGAACCCATCTCGTAAACCTTGGCGAGCTCCTGGGTCTTGATGACCACGCCAGAGGAGACCAGGTCCTCGCGGTACGAATCCGCAGAAAGGGTTTCAACGGCCATGTGCATTTCCTCGCAAATTGGGCATCAGCTTTGCTCGTCCTCGGGCTTTTTCGGAGGCGTGTTATCCACTTTGACTTTGGAGGCAGGCTTGAGGGTTCTCAAGGCTTTGTAGCTGCCCACGACAATTTCATCGCCGGCTTGCAAACCCTTGGTGACTTCGATGTCGGTTACGCCGCTGATGCCGGTCTCGATGGGGCGGAAAACGGCCTTCTTGCCGTTGACTACAAAAACGCCCTGAATTTCTTCCTTCTTGGGATCGCCCGGCGCGGGCGGCGGCGGGGCGGCAAGAGTGACGCTGGAATTTCCATCTTTCTTCGCGTCCTTGGCCGCTTCTTCCAGATCTTTGCGGGTACGCACGGCCAGTGCCTGGATGGGAATGGCCACCACATTTTTCTTCTCGGCGGTCCTTATCTTCGCGGTAGTGGAAAGGCCCGGGCGCAGATTTTCCGGAGGAGCGGCTAAGGTGACCACTACTTTGAAGTCCTTCGCTTCCTGCGTGCTGGTAGTGCTCTGGGTAGTGGCCAGGCCGGAACTGCGGAGCGTGGCCTGCGAACCGATTTCCGTCACTTTGCCCTTGAAGACTTTTCCAGGAACGGCATCAATGGTGACATCGGCATCCTGGCCGTTACGCACGTTGACGATATCGGTCTCATCCACCTTTACTTCCGCGGTGACTACCGACATATCGGACAAGGTCATCAAAAAGCTGCCGTTCGAATTCTGAATGCCGGGCACCACGTATTCGCCGAGGCGCACCGGCAGATAACTGACGATGCCGTTTATGGGCGAAATGTAGGCGGTCTTGCTCAAGATATCTTTGGTGCGCACCAGTACGGCTTTATTTTGATTCACCATCGAACGCGTCTGATCCAGCTGGGCCTTCAGGGATTGCACGCGCGCTTTGGACGAGTCCACAGCAGCAAAAGCAGCGTCGAAGGTGGATTTGCGCTGATCGAAATCCTGCTTGGGGATCAGTCCATCCTTGAACAGGCCCTGCCCGCGCTGCCAATCGAGCTTGGCTCTTTCGAGATTGGCCTGCTGCTGGGTGAGGTCGGCCTGGGCGGAGCGAAAGCTGGCGTCCGCGGCCTGCACCCCCATCTCCGAGGAATTGATGGCCGCCGACTGCGCCTGGACATCGGCGCTGGCTTGCACGTCTTCCTGGAGCAGCAGGCGATCGCCTTTTTTGATTTTGTCGCCTTCTTTTACGAGTATCTGGGTAATTCTGCCAAATCCCTGGGCGGTGACGTTGGTGTAGGTAGTGGGCTTGATTTCCCCGGAAGCGGTTACCATCGAAATGAGCGTCTCCTGGGACGCCACTTTGGCGGTCTGAACCGTCACCACCCCCTTGTTGGCTTGATTGATGCTGAACAATACGATTCCGCCGAGCACGACGACACTGCCCACGGCTAGGGACGCTTTTTGCCAGGTTTTCATGCGGTTTCGTTCCTTAATACTCTATGGACGCGGACAGGCCATACTTTGTATGCCGAGCGCTTATAAACTCTGGATATACCGTACATACGCGGCTCAGGCTCTAAATGTTTCAGTTCAAGCCGGGCCGCGTCCTTGGGCAAATTGCAGGTTGCCCATCACTTACGAGCGTACGAGCGCTTTACTAATAGGCTATTTTAGTTTCAAAGTAACGAAAAGGGAAGAGCGCCGGGCGTATGGTCTTCGCTCTCGGTGGCTGCATACTTTCCAATGGCGCTGCACAAGGCTAGGTGTTGTCGGACCGTTCCGGTTAGGCGCGTATATGTTTTTCGCCGGCCCATTGAAATCGGACATCCGCAGCCGTTTG
>JBBRPU010000433.1:0-3072 GCA_038227545.1 Candidatus Acidiferrales bacterium | reverse complement strand
TGCCCGCTCTCGACAACGATGATCTGCGCCGCGGCAAGCCCACCTGTCACAAACAGTTTGGCGAAGCCACCGCGATTCTCGCCGGAGACGGCCTGCTCACTCTGGCATTCCAAACCATTGGGCGCGGTTCAACCAACTCCGAACGCACCATCGCCATCCTCGAGGAAGTCAGCAGTGCCGCAGGCACCGTCAACGGAATGGTTGGCGGCCAGGTAGCCGACCTGGAAAACGAAGGCCAGCGCATCGAGCCGAATACCCTCGAATATATTCATCGCTCCAAAACCGCTGCGCTCATTCGCGGTTCCGTCACCACCGGAGCCATCAGTGCTGGCGCGGGAATCACCGACGTCGCGCGCCTCCGCCGCTTTGGCGAAACCATCGGCTGGGCTTTTCAGGTCACCGACGACATTCTCGACGTGGAAGAATCCTCTGCTGCGCTGGGCAAAACCGCCGGTAAAGATGTTGCGCAACAGAAGGCCACTTATCCCGCCGTATATGGCCTCGCCAAGTCGCATGAAATCGCCGCAAAACTTGCCAGCGACGCGATTGCCGAGCTCAGCAGCTACGGCGAACAAGCGGCACGTTTACGCGCGCTCGCGGAATTCCTCGTCCATCGCCGCGCCTGAAACTTTTCAATCATGAAAGCCCGTCAACGCTCGCGTCTCGACAATCTGTTGGTCGCCCGCGGCTTGGCCGCCTCTCCGCAAAAAGCACAAGCCATGATTCTCGCCGGAGAAGTTTTCGTAGCTGGCGTCCGAGTCAGCAAAGCCGGTACCGCTGTCGCCGAAGACGCATCTCTGGAAGTGAATAGCCGTGAACAGAAATATGCCAGCCGCGGCGGTTTAAAGCTCGAAGGCGCCCTGCGCGATTTTCAGATAGATCCAACCGCTAAGATCTGCCTCGACGTGGGCTCCTCCACCGGCGGTTTCACCGATTGCCTTCTGCAACATGGCGTGTCCCGCGTCTACGCTGTGGACGTCACCGTGGATCAGATCGTCTGGAAGTTGCGTCAGGATCCGCGCGTCGTCCGCGTCGAACGCAACGCCAGAGAATTAGATTCGCGCGACATTCCCGAGCCTATTGATCTGATCACCGTGGACGTTTCTTTCATCTCCGCTGGAAAAGTTCTAGGCCCCGCGGCAGCCGTCGCCAAACCCGGCGCGGATTGTCTGATCCTGGTAAAGCCGCAATTCGAATTGCCCCGTGAAGAAATCGGCCCCGGCGGCATCGTTTCCAGCGACGCGCTTCATGAAAAAGCTATTGCCATCGTGCGAAACGCGGCGAAATCCACTGATCTGATATGTTTGGGCGTTCGTCCCAGCCAATTAACCGGCGCCGAAGGCAATCAGGAGTATTTTCTGCACGCACGCAAAAAGCCGCTGGAGTAGAATCGCATTCACATGCAATCGGCCCAATCGTTCAAAAATATCGGCATTATCTCGCGGCCCCGCCGTTCCAACCTCACCGCCGTAGTTCCGGGCCTGCTCAAGTGGTGCAATTCTCGCGGCATCCACGTCACTTACGATCAGGAAACCGCCAGTTCCTTGCCGGAACCATCCAAGGGCCGCAGCCGCGAACAAGTTGCGGCCTCCTCTGACTTATTGCTGGTCCTCGGCGGAGACGGCACGTTGCTGGCCGCCGCGCGTGTGGCCGCGCCCAGAGGCATCCCCATCCTGCCCATCAACATGGGCAGCCTCGGATTTCTCACCAGCTTCATGCTCGAAGAACTCTATCCCGCGCTGGAAGAAATTCTCGCCGGGCGCCTCACCATCAGCGAGCGCGTGATGCTGCACGTGGAGCTGCATCGCGCCGGAAAAAACATAGACAAGCAGAGCGTGCTCAACGAAGTGGTCATCAACAAAGGCGCCTTGGCCCGCATGATCGAGCTGGAACTCATAATAGACAGCGATTTTGTGTGCCGCTATCGCGCCGACGGCCTGATCGTCGCATCTCCCACCGGTTCCACTGCCTATTCACTGTCAGCGGGTGGTCCCATCGTCCATCCGGCGGTCGAATCTTTCATCATCACGCCGATTTGCCCGCATACCCTTAGTGATCGCCCGGTGGTGGTCAGCGATACTTCCATCATCGAAATGAAATTGTCCGCTGGCACCGAATCGGTTTTTCTCACGCTCGACGGACAGAAAGGTATTCCGCTGCAGCCCACCGACCGCGTGCGCGTTTCGCGCGCCGAAAAACTCTTGAAGCTCATCCTCACGCCTAACAAATCGTATTTTGAAATCCTTCGCAATAAACTCAAGTGGGGAGAAGCGTAGAAGATTTTTTCAGGCTAGGCAGTCGGCCCATTAACCCAGAACATCGCACCCCAGCAGCTCTTTATTCGTTTCCCGCCGCCGGATTAGTTTCCGTTTCTTTCCATCCACCAGAATCTCTGGCGCGCGTCCCCGTCCGTTGTAATTGGAAGCCAGCGACATTCCATACGCGCCGGCAGCCCAGATCGCCAGCACGTCGCCGGGCTTCACATCACCGAGTGGCCAGTCGCGCAGAAAGCAGTCGCCCGTCTCGCACACCGGCCCGACTACATCCACGCTCGTCGTTGGAGATCGTTTTTTCGAAGCGCGCTCCGCCACATTCTTCTGCGTCGTTCGCGTGATCGGATGAATCGCTCCATAGAGCGACGGCCGCATCAAGTCATTCATCCCCGCATCCACGACCACAAAATCTTTTTTCCGGTTGTGCTTGGTATAAAGAACGCGCGTCAGCAACACGCCCGCCGGCGCGACGATGGTGCGCCCCGGCTCCAGCAACAGGTGCAGTCCCAGAGGCTTCACCGCGCGAGCAATCATTTGCGCATACGCGGAACGCGTCTGAACTTTTTCGTTCGTGTATCGAATCCCCAGCCCCCCGCCAAAATCCAGATACCGCAGCGGAATGCCATCGCGTTTCAGTTCTTTCGCGAAACCAATCAATCGCTTCAGCGCTTCTTTAAATGGCTGAGACTGCACAATCTGCGACCCGATATGCGCGCTGATCCCCTGCCAGCTTATTGCTCTCGAATTTCGATAGGCCAGGTACAGCCGCCGCGCTTCCGGCCACTCAAGGCCAAATTTA
>JBBRPU010000432.1:0-3076 GCA_038227545.1 Candidatus Acidiferrales bacterium | reverse complement strand
TGGCCCATCAGATCGTCCAGGTTCGCCACCGGCCGCAAATCGTATTGCGAGCCCGGCAAAAACGCGCGCACACCAATATCCACCACTAGGCCGCCCTTTATGCGGTCCACTACTTTGCCTTTGACGGTCTCTTTCGCCTTGAACGCCGCTTCCAGCTTTTCCCACATCCGCCGGCGCAATACTTTCTGGTAAGACAGGATTTCGAATCCGTCTTTGCGCTCGCCGGTGCGCTGTACTTCGATCTTGGAATTCGGCTCTGGGCGAGGAATCTCCGTCTCAGAGAATTCCGCCGCGGGAATCAGCCCCTCGGTTTTTTGCCCGGTGTCCACAACCACGCCGTGCTCGGTGTACGCCACCACCGTCACTTCAATAATTTCACTCTGAGAAGCCGCCTCCTGCTTCTCGTCGTACTGCTCCATCAACTTGCTCATCTCTTCTGAGCCGGCCGCTTCATCGGCGGCCGCGGCTGCTTCGGCATCAGGCGCATGTGCCGCCGTGCCTCCCGCGCTCTGCGCGCCAGCTTGCTGCCCAGAATCGCCATCCGCCTGCGCGACAGGCGCGGCGTCATGCTTCGCGCCTTGCCCATCGCCATGAGCGCCCTCGCTCGAAGCTGGGGCCGCCCCCTCGTGCGGGGCACCCTCGTGTTTCGTAGCATCGTTCGACGCATTTTCATGCGATGCATTTTCGTGAGATGTGCTGCTCGCTTCGTTTTTCTGCTCGTGCGTTTCCGCACCCGCCGAAGCGTGCTCCGTGCTCGAATCCTTGGCAGTGTGTTCCGCGTCTGGCGCAGCTGCCGCCGCCGCTCCAGTATTAGCAGCGTTGTGGGAAGACGTCTCGTTGTCGTGGTCAGAAGAAAACATGGTGGTAGGCCTCCGGGATATTTATCCCTGTTTAGTCGAAAAAATTCCTTGCGAGATCCTTACTTGGATAGCCGTGCAAGGAGGTGGACCGTTCAGTTGGTCGCTAAGGAAAAGGTGCCGCGGGCGTCACTGCAAGCACGTCCAGGACTAGGCCAAGACTAAGAATGTTACGAGGAACGCCGCAACCCAGCAAAAAGCATACTCGCCGCCTCAACCCCCTGTCAATGAATCGCGTCCAGGCAGCAGTAGCGACGTGATCGCTAGAGTGGCCTGCATACAACACCTGCTCCATCTCATGTCACGCGGAGGGTGCCCCATCCTCAGGTTTTTGGAGGGTGGGGTCCGTAACGTGGGACCACCACGCAGTAGAATCGAAGCTCGAACAAATTTGGCAGTGGCAGTATGAAAAATCTCAGCCCTGTGCCCGCCCCGCCTGCGTCCGTTCCTTCCTAAAATCCGGCGCCACCACCTCCACCGTCCTGCACATTTCATACAACCGCGACCGCATCCGGCTCCCGATCCGCTGCTCTAAAGTATCCTCTCGCGAAGCTGGAATCATCCGCCCTCCAGGCAATCGCGAAGGCTCCCCCTCCGACGCCGGATTATCCACATAGTTCGTCGTAATCACCGTAGTCCGGTTCTCGTTGTACCGCGCATTCAAAACAATCCCCACAATATCCCGCACCCAGTCCGAAGGTTTCGTCGCCCCCAGATCGTCCAGTACCAGAATTTCCACATTTCGCACGGGCTCCAGAATGCGCATCTCCGTGGACTCGCTCGCCGGGTTGTAACTCGCCTGAATCTCCTTCAACAGTTCGCGATAATCGCAAAAAAGTCCACCATGCCCGCGCCTTATCAACTCTTTTAACGCCGCAACAGCCAGATGCGTTTTCCCCACGCCCGAAGGACCCATCAGCAGCAATCCTTTTTCCGCCGCTCCCGGATACTCCCGCACAAATCCCTGCGTCACCATCTTGGCCAGCTTCATGGACTGCGCATGCGCCGGCATCCACGTCTTCCCGTCCGTCAAATCCGTTACGTAACTTTCAAAATCACAATGCTCATACCGTTTGGGAATCTTCGCGCGCTCCATCACCCGCGTCGCACGCTCCTCCATTCCGCAATCGCACGCCGTAGCCACTTTGCCCGGCACGCCATCCACGCGCGCCTCCACCCGCCACCCCGTCCCCCGGCACAACGGACAATTCTCTATCGCCATTTTTTCGTCGCCACGCGTCTCTCGGCCTGGGTGCCGCACCCTTCGTTTTTAAGGGTGCGGTTTTTGACTTCCGCCTCGCCACCCAGCATACGAGCCTCGGTGAGTCACAGCAAGCGAGCCCGATAAAAACGCCATCCTTCATCTAAGGCCACTGTCCGATCCGAAGTTTGGCCGTCTAACTTTCCTGTGGTATCCCCACAGAGCCACTGCTATGCTCATGTGGTCATAACACAGGAACAAGGAGCCGCCGTTGCCCCCATCCAAACTCGACCTCCTGCAGGGCACTCTCGACCTCATGGTGCTGCAAACTCTCGCCGCCATGGGCACCCTCCACGGCTACGGCATCGCCCGTCGCATCGAGCAGATCAGCGGCGACCATGTGCTCCTCAACCAGGGCACCATTTACGCCTCGCTGGTCCGCCTCCAACAGCGCGGCTGGATTTCCGCCGCCTGGGGCGCTTCCGCCAACAACCGCAAAGCCAAATTTTATTCCCTCACAAAAAAGGGCCGCAAGCATCTCTCTGAAGACGTCGCTCACTGGGAAAGACTATCGAGCGTGATTGCCCGCGTCCTCGCCATGCCCCGGGTGGATCAATGAAAGACCCATCCATGGCCGCCAGCCTGCGCCAATTCCTCCAACGCCTCCGCTCCCTCTTTCGCGGCCGCCAACTCGACAGCGAACTCGACGCCGAAATGGCTACGCACCTCGACCTCGCCACCCAGGAAAATATCGAGCGCGGCATGTCTCCCGAAGAAGCTCGCCGCCGGGCCCTGATCCGTTTTGGCGGCGCGCAACAAGCCAAAGAAGGCCATCGCGATGCCCGCGCTTTTCCTACTCTTGATGAACTGGCCCAGGACCTTCGCTATGCCTTGCGCACTTTTCGCCGTGATCGCACTTTCGCACTCATCGCCGTCCTTATTCTCACTCTCGGCATCGGCGCCAACATCGCCGTCTTCAGCGTGGTCAATACCATTCTCCTTCGCCCGCTCCCGCTTC
>JBBRPU010000431.1:0-3082 GCA_038227545.1 Candidatus Acidiferrales bacterium | reverse complement strand
TTCAGTCGCGCGGTAACGGCTCGCTTGCTAGAATCGCACCGGGCTGGTTTGTTGAAAGCAGAAAAGGACAAATGCATGGGCAAAAATGAGACGCTAATTCTGCCGCTAGTATTAATACTTTTGGCGCAGTGCAACGCGCCCACCGCTGGCGCGCAGGAACAAAAGACGGGAGCTCAGGGAATTCCTATTAACGCGCGGGAGGTCGAGAAGCGTATTCAGGAGCATGTCGGCGTCTCGTGGCAGCGGGAGACGGTGGATACGTTTAAGGCTGGCGATCCCGACGCACGGGTGACGGGCATCGCGGTAACGATGATGGCGACCTACGACGTGTTGGAACGGGCCGCGGCATCGGGGAATAATCTGGTGATCACTCACGAGCCCACTTTTTACAATCACCTGGATCAATTTGACGAGATTCCGCAGAAAGAAAACGATGCGGTGCTGGCGGCGAAACTGGCTTTTATCAAAGCGCACCATATGGTGGTTTGGAGATTTCACGATCACTGGCATAGCCGCACTCCTGACGGCATTGAAGCCGGCATGATTCGCGCGCTCGGGTGGGAGACTCTTCAGGATAGGCAGAATCAATACTTGTTTACGATTCCGGAAACCACGCTCGAGAAAATCGCCGCTGAGCTGAAGAGCCGACTGGAACTCCACACCATGCGCGTTGTTGGCGATCCGAAAATGAAATTGAGCCGTGTGGCGCTGTCGCCGGGGGCCGCGGGGATGTCGCGGGAAATTCAGGCGTTGGAGATACCGGACGTGCAGTTGTTGATTACCGGTGAGTCGCGCGAATGGGAAACCGTGGAGTACGCCGCTGATGCCGTCAGCGAAAAGAAAAATAAAGCGTTGATCGTGCTGGGCCACATTCCTTCCGAGCAAGCCGGGATGGAAGAGTGCACCCGCTGGTTGAAGACGTTTATTTCGGAGGTGCCGGTGGAGTTCGTGCCGGCCAAACAGCCGTTCTGGTGAACGGTTACCCGCCCTTGACGACTTCCTCGATTCGCAGGTGATGCGGCGGTTCAGCCAGCAGGGTGGAGCACATTTCTTCATAGACATCGCGAGCTCTGTCCAGCGCTCCCTGAATGCTGTCGCAAATATTACTTTTCCCCACGTGCTCCTCAAACTCGGCCTGCTGCATGAATGACGCCGGTTGCGTCGGCGCTCCGCAAAGAATCAAAGCCTTGTGGGCGGCATGGACTACGTCGGCGAAATGCTCAAGCATCTGCAAACCGGTGGCATCAATTGCCGTCATGTTGCGCAGCCGCAAAATGATCACAGGAGGCAGTTGGGGCAGTTGCTGAATGACGTCTTCCATCTTGTCGGCGGCGCCAAACAAAAACGGCCCGTGAATTCGAAACACTACTACATATGGTGGAATGTCTTTCCCCTGCAGGCTGTGGCGCCGGCCGTGCTCTACGTATTCCGGAGTCACGCGCGAAACGGTGGTGGTGCTGGTCACCTTGCTGATAAAAACCAGCGCGCCCATAATCATCCCCGCTTCCACGGCTACGGTCAGATCCGCAAAGACAGTGAGCAGAAATGTCAGCAGCCAAGTTCCCACTTCCAGGTTCGGGAGCTTTAGCAATTCAGGAATCTCGCGCCACTCACCCATGTTGTAGGCAACCACCAGCAAGATCGCGGACAGCACGGCCAGGGGCACAAATTTTGCGAGAGGTGCTGCGAACACCACGATGACCAGCAGCGTCAACGCATGGGTCATTCCCGCTACCGGAGTTCGCGCGCCGGACTTTATGTTTGTGGCAGTCCTCGCGATGGCCCCGGTAGCCGGCAATCCGCCAAACATTGGCGAAATAATATTCGCGACTCCCTGGGCCACAAGTTCCACGTTAGGGTTGTGCTTGTCGCCGCTCATGCGATCGGAAACCACCGCGGACATCAGAGATTCAATGGCGCCGAGCATGGCTACGGTGATCGCAGGTCCAATCAGTGGGCGGAGATGGCTGAAGTGAAAGGCTGGAATAACCAGCGCCGGTAAACCGGCAGGGATGCCACCAAAACGCGTGCCGATAGTATCCACGGGCAATTTCAAGGCCCAGACCAGGAACGTTCCCACGAGAAGCGCAACGATGTAACCGGGCACCTTGGGCAGATAGCGAATACAGAAAAGAATCACCACCAGTGCCCAGATTCCCAGCATGGTTTCCGTAAATGAAATGGTGCCGAAGTTACGCGCCAAGGTTTCCAGTCGCGCCCAGAATTCTCCCGGAAGGTGCTCGATTTTCAAGCCAAAGAAATCTTTGATCTGCGTGCTGGCAATGATCACGGCGATACCGTTGGTGAAGCCGACGATCACCGGTCGCGGAATAAATTTCACGGCCGTTCCGAGCCCGGTGGCTCCCATGATGACGAGAAAAACACCCGCCATAAGCGTGCACAAGTACAGACCTTCGATCCCATACTTCGCCACGATACCGGCCACGACGACCACGAAAGCGCCGGTGGGTCCGCCGATTTGGGTCGAGGATCCGCCCAGCGCCGAAATAAGGAATCCCGCGACAATGGCGCAGTACAGGCCTAATTGCGGTGGCACGCCGGAGGCAATTGCGAAGGCCATAGCCAACGGCAGCGCCACCAGGCCTACGGTAACGCCCGCGAGCAGATCCGCGGCAAATTGATGCCACGAATATTTCTTGAATACCAGAAGGGTCTTGGGAGCCCAGTCTTTAAACTCAACCATCGGTTTCCATTAGCCAGCTCGACTGAGAGGATTTCATTTCAGCGATGCGCCATCGAAAAAAGAGTGCGCTACTGCCGTATAAGCTTGGTGGCGACTGAAGACTATTCTTTCACCTGCTCCCGCTGCCGACGATTAATTTTAAGCTTTTGATTCCATGCCGCTATGAGGCGTCATGGCGTTGCGCTTCCGCGTTTTTGGGAAAAGTCAAATTTCAAACGTTATTTGCGGGGTGCGCAACTGGTGCGAGCGGGACGATGGCTTCGATTTTTGTTCCGGTTGAGGCGGAAGTGATACGAAACTCGCCGCCCAGTTCGCGGACGCGCCCGCGCATGCTGGCTATGCCGACGCCGGGTTTGTGCGGTTGGCCATCCGGCGAGC
>JBBRPU010000430.1:0-3125 GCA_038227545.1 Candidatus Acidiferrales bacterium | reverse complement strand
TGTGGATCCCAGCGGGTCGGGCGAATACCGTTTGACGATGGATCCTTCCGAGAAAGACGCGTTGCTGCACGTGCCGGGCGCCGGCCTGAGCCAGATGGAGCAGATGGGCCTGGCGTCGAAGACGGATCGCTTTACCAGGTCAGACGGCACTAATATGCCGACGACGCTGGGAGGCCAGCCCGCGAGCATGAACGAATTCACGCGACTGGAAGCGTATGCAAATGCGTTCAAACCTCCAGCGGTGAAGTTCAAGGACCTGGAAGCGATCGTTACTTCTCGCATTGTGAGAGACCAGGTGCGCTTTTCGTGGCGCACAGATTTCCTGAAGGTGACCAACGACACCGTGCTGGTGCCGGTGACGGTACAGATTCCGAACAGCCAGCTGTCGTTCCAATCGAAAGAAGGAGTACACTCGGCCACCATCAACGTTTTCGGCCGGGTGAGCACCCTGACCGGGCGCGTGGTGCAGACGTTCGAAGATTCGGTAAGCAGGGATTTTCCTGAATCCTTGTTCCAGCAATCGGTGAAGCTGCAGTCCATTTACCAAAAAGCGGTTCCGCTGCGCCCGGGATTGTACCGGCTCGACCTGGTTATCAAGGATGTGCAGAGCGGAAACGTCGGGGTGGTGAATTCGCGTTTGCAAGTGCCGCGCTACGAAGATGACAAGCTGGAATCGAGTTCGCTGATTCTGGCGGATCAAATCGAGCACGTGCCCGCCAAGCAGATTGGCGCGGGCCAATTCGTGCTGGGCTCGTCCAAGGTAAGGCCGCGGCTGGAAGGCGATTTCACTACCGCGGATAAGCTGGGGATTTACATGCAGGTTTATAACCTGAAGCCCGACGAGAAGACGCACAAGTCTGACGCGGCTTTTGAATACACGGTAAAGAAGGGCGGCGCGCAGGTGATGCAATTCAAAGAAACGTCCGCCGACATGAAGCAATCGGGCGATCAAATTACCATCGAGCGTTTGCTTCCGTTGACTACGCTGGCGCCCGGCAAATACACGCTGGAAATCAATGCCACGGATACGCTTTCGAAGCAGACAATTTTGCGAACAGCGGATTTCACGGTGAAAGCTCCGGTGGAAACCAAGACTGCGGCGGTCGTTAAACCTGGAGGCGCAAAGTGAAGCAAAGAAGGATCCCGAAGCTCGGGGCCCTGGGAGTAGCGCTGGTTTTGAGCGCTGTGGGCGCGACGGTTGGCACGTCGCCGGCGAAGGCGCAGAAGAATAATATTGTCACGTTGAAGTCCCGTGCCGCTTCTCACGTTACTTCCGATGCGGTCTCGGGACCTGGAAAGCTTGCGGGTATGGTGCTGGACGGAACGGGCACACCGCAAATGGGCGCCAGTGTCGAGCTTCTCGCGGAAGCCTCCGGCGTAACCGCGGCGCGCCAGTTGTTGACCAACACGCAGGGAGTCTTCCGCGGTGAGAAACTTGCTCCGGGCCTTTATACCGTGCGGGTGACGCTGGCCGGATTTTTGCCCACGCTGGAAAAACACGTGCGCATTACCCCCAACATTACCACCGTGGTGCGCGTGCAGATGGAATCCATGTTTGCCTCGCTGGAACAATTGCGCCGCCAGCCGGTAAATATTCCGGTGGAAGGCGACGATTGGAAATGGGTGCTGCGCTCCGCATCCGCGACACGCCCGGTGCTGGAGTGGATGGGCGATCGGCAAATCGTGCAGGTGGCGGATGCCAGCCGGGACCGCGGCAGGCCGCGACAACCGCGGGCGAGACTTGAATTCACAGATGGTGCGCGCCACCCGGGTTCCGGTTCGAATCTGGTTTCCGCACCGGCCACGGCGTTTGCTTACGATCAAAGCCTGGGCGGGACCAGCAAGATCATCCTTGCCGGGCAAATGAGTTATGACCAGGACTCGCCAGCCGGCAGTATCGCGACGGTGTGGCTGCCCACGGGCTCATTGGGTGCCGGGCCACATACCGCGCTGGTTTTGCGTGAAGCAAAGTTGGGACCCGACGGACAAACTTTCCGCGGCGTGCGCATAGACCAGGGTGGTTCGATAGCGCTGGGCGATCGGGCCATTCTCAGCTATGGCGGAGAGTATGTTCTGGTGGGTTTGGGAGCGGCAGCCTCTTCGCTGCGGCCGCGGACGAAGTTGAATGTACGCGTCAATGACGACTGGAACGCGACGCTGGTTTTTACTTCGCTGCCGAATGGCCCCGGGCCTCTGGAAGCGGAAGACAGTGAATTTGGAAGTAATGCGCTGGCGGCCGCGCTGAATGAACTGGACGGATTCCCGACACTGATGTGGCGTGGCGGTAAGCCCGTGCTGCAAAACGGCTGGCACGAAGAAGTCGCGGCGGAGCGCAAGCTTGGCACACGCGGCAAAGTGCAGGTGGCGGGTTTCCACGATGACAACCGGCACGTGGCGGTCTTCGGGCGGGGCAACAATCTGCCGGTGACGGATTATTTTCAGGACTCGTTTTCGAATGGCTTCGCCTACGACGGCGGCTCGTCGAGCAGTTGGGGAACGCGCGTGGCGCTGCGCGAAAAATTGAACGACGACGTCGAAGTGACCGCCGTGTACGCGTTCGCAGGAGCCCTGGCACCAGGCGAGGATCTGAACGGCGTTCTGCGCGATGTTTTACGTACGGCGCCGCGGCACTCGCTGGGAGCGAATGTCTCTGCCAAGGTTCCGCGAGCCGGAACCAAGGTCCAAGCCGGCTACAAATGGGTGAGCGGCGTAGCGGTTTCGCGGGTGGATTCCTACGGCGAATCGGTATACCAGCTGGATCCGTACCTGCACATCGGAGTGAGGCAGCCGCTGCCCAAATTCGCTCTTGGGCGCTGGGAAGCGGAGGCAGATTGCGACAATCTGCTGGCCCAGGGTGGCGTGACGCTCAGCACCCGGGATGGCCGGACTACTCTGGTTCCAGCATTCCGCAGTTTTCGTGGCGGTCTAAGCGTACAGTTTTGACAATTCCGGCTTTAGAAAGCCATATCTGCTCTCCCGAATACTGTATCCGCAAGTTCTCCAGGCTGTTTTGCCTACCAAAACATCAGATTTAAAAGGGTTTAGCCGCTCAAGCCCGCTGCTGCAGTTGGTCTCTCGTTTGCACCGTAGTCTTGACGGGAAGGTGTATCCCATTCGAGCCTCGG
>JBBRPU010000429.1:0-3129 GCA_038227545.1 Candidatus Acidiferrales bacterium | reverse complement strand
TTCTAATTTACCGCCAGCCCGCGGTTGAAAATGGCATCTCCATTTTCAGCTCAGTCATCACACGGAGGCTTGATCCTTCTCATGTTGCCAAGCAATTCGTCCACCGCGACTCTCAACAAGAGAAGAAGCGAACGAGTGGTATTGATCGTGCGCGTCTCTTTATCTTTCAAAGCGGCAGACAGCCGCGAAATCAAACAGGAAGCAAAGACCCAGGTCGTCAACGCGCATGGAGGACTGCTGGTAACTCAGATGACCATATCCGTCGGTCAGGAATTTACGCTGACCAATATCAAAACCGGCGTGGCAAAACGGTGCCGCGTGGTGCGAGTGGAAAGTCTGGAAACCACGGAATGGTCGGTGGCTTTTCAATTCTATGAACGCGCGCCGAAGTTCTGGCCGGTTGAGTTTCCGCCTTCGGACTGGGCTGCGCCCGGTAATTGAACTCTGGCAGTATCGGGCATTCTTCCAGCATCCCACATCGTCGCTTGACTGAGTTTCGCTTTATTACTCTGCAGCCGCCAACGCGCGTACCCAGATATTGCGATACCGCACCGGGTGGTTATGATCCTGCAATTGGAAGGGAAGCTTTGCCGCGTGCGCCTTGTACGGTTCACTGGTAGCGGTGGGGCCGTGAATTTCGACATGGTCCTGCACCAGCACGCCGTTGTGCAGCACCGTCACATTTGCCGGCCGGAGTAATTTTCCGGTGTCATCGAAACGCGGCGCATGAAACACAATGTCGTACATTTGCCACTGGCCCGGTGGCCGCGACGCGTTCACCAGCGGAGGATATTGCCCGTACACCGCCCCGGCCTGTCCATCGGGATACGTTTTGCTCTGGTAAGAATCCAGCACCTGAATTTCGTACAGGCCCATTATTATGACGCCGCTGTTGCCACGGTCCTGATCTTCGCCGACAGGCGGTGCGGGTTCCGCAAATTCCACGTGCAGTTGCATATCGCCAAAAGCCTGTCGCGTAAAAATGTCATGCGTCTTCGGCGCCACTTCAAAGTAGCCATCCGCCACTTTCCATTTCGCTGCGCTGCCATCCTTGTGCGCCCATTTAGAGAGGTCTTTGCCATCGAACAACACAATGGCGTCGGCAGGCGCGCGCCCAGCGGAATTTTCGGCGCCCGGAGCGCCAGGCTCCACAGCCACGGGAGCGGGACGGTTGCGGTCGTGCGCTTTCCATTTGGTTTCGGTCTGGGCCAGCGAAGTACCAGCAGCGGCGCACACGATCAACAGCGCACTAATCGCCGTAAAAGATATTTTGAGAATGTCTTTCATTCCTATGTCTCCATTTTGCAGAGTAGCGCCCACCCGGCGGGCTTGCCGATTTGCCCGCCACCGCGGACTGGTGCGCATGACACTTCGTTACGAAACTTTTCCTGCTTTCGCGCCCCAACCCTGCCGATAATCACGCTTCAGAAAATCGTTAGCCTGCGCCACGTTCGTGATTCTCATATTTGCACCGTCATACATGATTTTCTTCCCGGCGCGCAGCGCCACAACACCCAGCAGCATCACCTCTGTAAGCCGCGCCGCATATTCGAACGGGCAAGAAGCCGCCGCTTTTCCCTTCGCGGCGTCCACCCAGTTCATTTCGTGATCTTCACCGGGAATGCGCGGCAGCTTTTCCGCCGGTTTTCCGTAGGAATCATGAAGCGTCCTGGGCAGCAGGCGCGGCTTCAATCCGTAAGTATCGTGCATCAGTTTCCCCTTGCTGCCGATGAGCAGCACCCCGCCACCTTTGTTCAGTTCTTCTTCGCCCAGCTCTGCAGGCTTAGGTGGAAGCAGCCCGCCGTCGTACCACGTCATCCGCACCGCGGGCATCTTTCCCCGCGCCGCGAATTCATAAAATGTTTGCGTCGCCAGGGGATAAGACGCGCCATTGAAGGGCGTGGAAACCGTTTCGATGCTCGTCGGAAATCCGAGATCCAGCGCCCACATGGAGTGATCGATCAGATGCGCGCCCATGTCGCCAATGGCGCCCACGCCCCAATCCACCCACCCGCGCCAGTTAAACGGGTGATAGATGGGGTGATATTCGACGCGCGGGCCGACGCCCAGAAATAAATCCCACGACAGCGTATCCGGAATGGGATACGAGCCGGCAAACGCGTTGGCTTCCCGCGCCGCCACACCCGCACCGTTCCATTTGAGAGGTTCGCCGCCTTCTTTCAACGCTTCAGGACGCGGCACACCTTGCGGCCAATATCCCAGCGGACGATTGGTCCACACATGTATTTCGCGCACCTCTCCAATCGCTCCGGCGCGTATGTATTCCACGGTGGTGCGCGCATCGTTCAACGAGTGCCCTTGATTTCCCATTTGCGTGGCGATCTTTACTTCCTTTGCGCGTCGCGCCAGCCGGCGCGCTTCGTCCACGGACCACGTAAGTGGCTTCTGCACGTACACGTGTTTGTTCAAGTCCATGGCCGCCAATGCGATCGGCGCGTGCATGTGATCGGCGGTGGCAATCACCACCGCATCAATATCTTTCTGGCGTTCCAGCATCTCGCGATAGTCGCTGTAGCGTTTCGCTTTCGGCCAATGCTCCGTCTTCAGCCGGCTCATCCCGTCGAGCCGTTTCTTTCCTTTGACACGGTCGAACTCCACCGCCGGCTCTCCCGCCACTGGAGGAGGATCCGGATTGTCGAGCCGTGTCTTCAAAACCTGAATTTCTGTATCCAGCCGCTCAAACGAAGCACTCGTGTAGCCCCAGTCCACGTCGCACAGCGCCACAATATTCTGGCTTGCCAGATTAATCAGATTGGCGCGCCCCATGCCACCCACGCCAACACCGGCGATGTTCAGCATGTCGCTGGGAGGTGTAAGTCCGCGCCCGAGCACATGGCGCGGCACAATCGTAAACGCTGCCGCGGCAGCGCCCGCATCTGCCAAAAATTTTCGCCGCGTCACTTGCTTCGTGGACTTCATCGGTTGTCCTTGCGGTTGCCGGAATTGTGTCGCACACCACTCTAGCCCCGAAGGACGGTCGCCACAAAATTCTTTCCACGCGCCGCTCGCTGGCGTTGATTGAATTGTGGGAACGCAGTGCGGGATGACGCTGAGTTGGAACGCACCTCTCGCCAAGGGGAGATACGGCCGATGCGCAGAACGTTGCGA
>JBBRPU010000428.1:0-3133 GCA_038227545.1 Candidatus Acidiferrales bacterium | reverse complement strand
GGTGACAGAGCAGACTCGGAGAGTCAGTCACGCATTTGTAACAATCGGGTAACGCTCCGTACGTGGTCGCTGTCGTTATTTCTTCGGACCCGTGCATGTGTCGATAGACACGTGAATCCAAATCACGGTATCCCAAGTAGAGTAAAAAACCTTGGGGAAAGATCCGATTAACAAAGACCAAAAGCCAATTGTTCCTGCGTGGTAATGTCACGTGTGAAATTTGGACGGTCCGCCGTCGAAATCCATGGTTCCCGACAACGCTATCACCTTGTCGTGCCTGTATGTTTCTAAGAAAATGAACAGACAGGCAAGAAACTCAAAGAACAGTGCTAACCAGCGATAAAGGATCGTTTTTGAGTTATGAGCCATAAGTTTCTCTCAGGCATAGTGGACCTTGCTCGCAAGACCGGCTGGGATTTTCACCCACCTCTCCGGCTTCTCGATTACCGGCCAGAACAAGCGATACTCTTGCTGCCACGAATCCTCGGTGGATTTAAGAAAATGGTTCCGTTGATGATCGGAGGTATATTTACAGTCCCCGACCCAACTCTCCACGCCAAGCTGAGAATCCAGCGCACTTTTCAATGCTACAACATCGTCAATTCTGACGCACACCGTTTTCCCCAAGCGTTGGCAAATGTCATCGGAGTGAACATTGCTTAGCGAAAGAATTAAACCGTCGTCGCTGTGATAATTGGCTCCGATATTGTCAGGCAGCTGTGTGCCATTTATCGACGTTCCTCTAAAACTGACGTTCTTGAGTTCGTCGAACATGTTCCCGAATTGCCGGAAATCCCAAGTCGATTCATGGATCAAACCTTCGTCAGGTGTTTTTGTTCCCACTCGGAGGTCACTCAAGGAAGAACTCGCCAAGCGCAAAGGCACATCGCCGCCGTTTACCCAAGTTTCTGCGAACTCCTCTTTTTCCAAATAAAGAAACTTTTGCCCGCAGCATTCCAGCGATTCCACGAGAAACTCGTAAAACAACGAGTTCGATCCATTGATGTCCTCCCGACCAATTCGCATTAAAGAAATCTGAAAATGCTTTCCCTCGATCTTGACTTGGTGAACTGAATTCGCGGCGTCGAACAGGAAGGAGGTCTCGGTGTTTTCAAAAACGGAAAATTGCGACACCTCGAAACCATCGGCGTAATCAAAACGCACCCCATGCAACTCTGAACCGGATTTCGGCTCTTCGCTGTAGGCCGTGAGGCTGCCGCCCACGTCCACCATCACTTGATTTTCGCTCCATGGATTGCCAACTCTCAACCCAACTCCACCGATGACATCGAAATTCGGACGAAATGGAGACCGGTAAAGTTTGCCTACAGTTTGCATGTCCAACGAGGGGCCAAATAGTGACCCCCTAGCATTATTTGCGGCTTCTAAACACCAAGACTTTAATCCTAAAAGCGTGAATGGAGAACGCTGTTATTTTGCGGAAGAAGCTGGTGGGGTTTGGGATGCCACAGACATCGCGGGAGATTTGCACTCACCCTGCGGGTGAGACCTTTTTCGGCCCTTCGCAGCCGCCGCCGGCGTGGCCGGTGGACACGCCCGGCGGACGTTATTACGCGGAGCTGGACCTGGAGGCGCCGGTCACGCGCGAAGGGCAGCTCATCTTCTTTGCGCAGTTCCTGCACACGGGCGGGCGCTGGGCGCGGCTGCTGGAGGGCTGCCCTTTGCGCTACCACGGCAATCGCGCTAGTGGTGTGACCAACGTGGTGGGCACGGCGGCGCTTTCCATCCTCTGCGGACACTGGCGCTACGCGCACATCAACGCGGTGCGCGGCGACACGCTCAACCCGCCGCTGCTCGGCATGACCCACGTGGTGAGTGAGGACGTGGTGCGCCGTGCGATGAAACGCATCGACGAACGCGCGGGCCTGGCGTGGCTCGCGGGCGAACTGCGCGCGTGCGTCGAGCCGGTCTTGAGCCAGCCGTGGATCCTGGATATTGATGTGACCGTCAAGCCGCTCTACGGCCACCAGCAAGGCGCGCAGATCGGCTACAACCCGCAAAAGCCGGGACGCCCGAGCCACGCCTACCACAGCTACTTCATGGCCAATACGCGGCTGTGCCTGGGCGTCGAGGTGCAGGGCGGAAAAGAGCACGCCGCCCGGCATGGGCTGCCCGGCCTTTGGTCGTTGCTGGATGCGCTGCCGCGCACGCACTGGCCAGCCTTCGTGCGCGGCGACTGCGGCTATGGAAACGAAGTCCTGCTGGGCGAATGCGAAGCGCGGGGACTGCCCGCCTTTTTCAAACTGCGCCACACCGCCAAAGTCAAAACCCTGCTCGCCCAGATGCAGCGCGTCGGAGCCGTGTGGACCGATGCCGGAGCGGGCTGGGAAGTCCTCGAAGCGCGCCTGCGGCTGAGCGGCTGGAGCCGCGAGCGGCGCGTCGTCCTCGTGCGCGAGACCCCCGCGCTCGCCCCCGTCGGCGAGCACGCGCGCCGCCGCCGCGACACCTTCGCGCCCGCCTTGCCCGGCGCCGACGGCTGGAGCCGCAGCCCCGCCCCTTGGTCCGGCCGGATCGCCGTCCTCGTCACCACCCTCGATGAAGCGGCCTACCCCGCCGTCGCCCTCGCCCGGCTTTACCGCGAACGCGCCGACGCCGAAAACATCTACGACGAACTCAAGAACCAATGGGGCTGGTGCGGCTACACCACCCAAAAGCTCGCGCCCAGCCGCCTCATGGCCAACTTGATCGCGCTGCTTTACAACTGGTGGCACCTCTACGCCCGGCTCTACGACGGCGCCCACCACCGCGAAGCCATCACCAGCCGACCCGCCCTGCTCCACGGCGTCGCCCGGCTCATCCGCAGCGGCGGCCAGCGCACCGTCAAAGTCAGCGTGCAGCACGAAAAAGGCGAGGTCCTCACCGCCGCCATCACGCAGGTCAGCAACACCTTGCACCGCTTTCATTCCATCGCGGAGCAATGGACCCGCGAGCAGCGCTGGACCCTGCTCTTGACCCACATCTTCCGCCACTGGCTGGGCGGCAAATGGCTCGGCGAGCTTCCCTCCGAAGCCGAACCTCTCCTCTCCGGCTGACCACAGCCCCCGCCGCCAGAAACTCCCGCCGCAAATCCGCCGACTCCCCGACGGCCCCGCTCTCCAATCACGTTTTTAGG
>JBBRPU010000427.1:0-3142 GCA_038227545.1 Candidatus Acidiferrales bacterium | reverse complement strand
TTTCGATGCGTTCCTTCTTCGCTTGAATGTTCGCGTAGAGTCCGGGCTTCTTTGCTTTCGCTGTCTTTTTGGCGGTCATGATATTAGCGGGGCGACTGAGCAGGCGCGACATTCACGTCAGCAGGTTAACTCTGCCGTGTTGTTCTCCCGCTTTGATTTCGGGCGTGGTTCCAGTCACCAATGCTTTGAGCGCCTGATAGGCGTAGCGGAAACTGTTGGCTCCGGTGCTGTCCCAGTATTCGGCGTGCTTGCCAATGATATGACGCAATACAATGTTAGGATCCTCTGCACCCTCAGGGAACCACGCTTTGAAGGACGGCTTCCCGATTTTACGAATCACCGCGCGATCTTCCACCACTGTCGCACGGCCTACGAGAACCACGGAGTTCGTCCATCCATCCTGACAGTGAACTTGAACCCGTGAATCCGCTTCGATTTCACGCACCTTTTCCGAATCCCGGGCCGTGAAGAGCCAAAGGTCAGTGTTCTCGTCCACCTTCGCAATGGCCATGGGTCGGGCGTGGCTGGAGTCCGCTCCGCCCATGGTGATGAGCATGGCGGTGCTGAAGTCTTTGAGCAGGCCGTGAAGCTTTTCTAGCTGGTTATCGTTCATTGGTAATTTAGTTGTTAAATGCTCCCGATCAATAGTTCCCCCGACGCGGGAATTTCGCCGCGCCAGCCTCCGGTCGCGGAATGCCGGGTCTCGATGAACTCTTTGAATCGTGCGAGGTCGCCGGACACCCGCGTGGACACCAAGCCCAACAGGTCGCCAAGATTCTCAATCATGCCCTCCGGCTCATAATCGACTTCCAGAGTCACTTCCGTCTGGTTCACACCTTGTGCAGAAAAATGAATCGTCCCCGAGTTTTTCGCACCGTTGGTGCTGCGCCAGGCGATGCGTTGGTCAGGTATTTGCTCAATGATTTCTGCGTCCCACATTTCGGACTTTCCTGCAATCTCTGCCTCCCAGTGGAGTCGCTTGTCGTCCAGTTGTTTTACTTTTTTGACGCCTTTCATGAAGTGCGGGAACTGCTCGAACTGGGTCCACTGGTTGTAGGTCTGAGTTACGGGAATGTTGACGATGATGGATTGTTTAATGGTTTTCATAATGATGAGTTGGTGTGATGTTATGGGTTAGGGAGTTGCGCCGGGCACGGTTAAGGGTGCTTGCCCTTATCGCGCTCCGGGGTTGGGTTGTTTGGGTATGGTCTCTGTATGAATAAGGTTTCATAAAGAATGGATTCAGTTGCTATGCCGGAGCATCAAGTGCGGCGACGCGGACGAGCTTTTTGTTCACAAACTCCTGAATGCCGTGGCTGGAGAGTTCGCGGCCGTAGCCGGAGTTTTTGATGCCGCCAAACGGCAGGTCTGAGGCGGTCCAAGTGGGATGATTGACAAAGACCATGCCGGTTTCGATGCGGCTCGCGACGCGTTTACCACGTTCGATGTCCTGGGTGAAAACAGAGCCACCCAAACCATAATCCGAGTCATTGGCGAGGGCGATGGCGGCATCCTCATCTTTCACACGGAAGAACAATGCCACCGGGCCGAAGAACTCTTCGCGGTAGGCGGGATTGGCGGGTTTGATGTCCGTTAGAATCGTCGGCTGCATGTAAGAGCCGGGGCGAGCAATGCGCTTGCCGCCAAGGGCCACGGTTGCGCCCTTTGCAACAGCGCGTTCTAGCTGGGCGAGCAAGGTTACCAAGGCGGCTTCTGTTGAAAGCGGGGCGAGGGTGGTCGCTGTGTCCATCGGGTCGCCGGGCGTGAACGCCGCGAGTGCGGTTTGGAATTTGGCTAGAAAGCGCTCGTAGAGTTTCTCCACGACGATGAAGCGTTTCGCGGCGACGCAGCATTGGCCCATGTTGTTCATCTTGGCCCAGACGGCCCACTTGACCGCCTTGTCGAGGTCGGCGTCGGCGAGCACGATGAAGGCGTCGTTGCCGCCCAACTCCATGGTGGTCTTCTTGACGTTCTGTCCGGCGCGCGCGGCGACTCCCCGCGCTGCGTCCAAGCCACCGGTCAACGCCACGCCCTTGATGCGCGGGTCGTCGATGACCTCGTTCACTTGGTCGTGGGAGATGAAAAGATTGGTGTAAGCGCCGATGGGCGCGCCGGCCTCCCGCCACACTCGTTCAAAAGCCAGCGCGCATTGCGGCACGCAACTCGCGTGTTTCACCATCACGACATTGCCCGCCATCAGATTCGGCGCGGCAAAGCGGGCGAGCTGGTAGTAGGGAAAATTCCACGGTTGGACGCCGAAGAGCACGCCGATCGGACTGCTTTCAATCACGGCCTGCCCCGACTTCGGCTTGAGCTTTTGCGGAGCCAGGAAACGCTCGGCGTTCTTGGCGTAGTAGTCGATGATGTCCGCGCTAATCGCCACTTCGCCGCGCGCCTCGTCGATGCGTTTGCCCATCTCGAGCGTCATCGGCCGGGCGAACTCGTCCACGCGCTTGCGCAGCATGGCGGCGGCTTTGGAGGCCACGGCGGCGCGCCGGGCGAACGTGGTTTGACGCCAATTCTCGAAGCAAGCACCAGCGGATTTGAGGGCCTTCTCAAGCTGCGGCTCAGTTAGCTCCTTGAAAGTCTTCAGGACTTTGCCGGTGGCGGGATTGATACTTTGGTAGGGCATAAATTCGTTTTCGTTCTCAGGCGCTAGGCGGTGAAACTCACGTCACCTTCACGACCATCTTCCCTGAGTTTTTCCCGGAGAAGAGTCCGAGGAATGCGTCCACAGCCTGGTCGAGTCCTTCCACCACGGTTTCCTTGTTCTTGAGCTTTCCGGCGCGGAAGTAGCCGCCCACTTCCTTCTCAAATTCGTTTTGACGTTTGAGCCAATCGCCGACGATCAGTCCCTTCATCGTGAGCCGCTTGGTGGTCATGTTGAAGAGGTTGGCGGGACCGGGCTTTGGGTTCTCGTCGTTGTAGGAGGAGATGCCACCACAGGCGATGATCCGGCCATGCATGCGCAGTGCGGTGAGCGCGGCTTCGAGCGATTCGCCGCCGACATTGTCAAAGTAAACATCGATTCCGTCGGGCGCAGCGCGGTTCAATTGATCGAGTGTCGGACCGGTCTTGTAGTTGAAGGCGGCGTCGAATCCGCACTCATCCAGCAGACTTTGCACTTTCTCCGCGGAACCGG
>JBBRPU010000426.1:0-3150 GCA_038227545.1 Candidatus Acidiferrales bacterium | reverse complement strand
GTACAGCCGCCGTGCTTCCGGCCATTCAAGACCAAATTTATGCTCGTGCCGGCCCGTCGCGATGTGCGGATGCCCGCCCGCCAGCACATCCGGATTCACTCGAATGGATACCGCAGGCCGATCGCCGCCGCGCGCAACCTGGCGCGCCGCTTCATCCTGCAGAACTTCCAGCTCCGCCTCAGACTCCACATTAAAAAGCAAAATCCCCGCGCGCCCGATCTTCTTCCCTGCGCGATATCGCAACGCCGCGCGAATTTCCTTTCGCGTCTTCCCCACACCCGAAAATACAATACGATCTCCGCGAACGCCGATGCGTCCGAGATGTTCGAGCTCCCCGCCCGATACGATGTCAAAGCCGCTGCCTAAACTGGCGAGATATTTGAGGATGGAAAGATTTCCGTTAGCCTTCATCGCAAAGCACAAAGTGTGCGGCACAGTACCAAGTCCGCGATCAAGCTCCCGGAACGCCTCCGTAATGGCTGCGCGACTGTACAGATAGGCGGGCGTGCCAAACTCTTCCGCCACCTCTGCCAGAGAAACACGCTCGCACATAACTTCAGACTGCGAAGTTCTCTCAGCTTTTTGCGACCACCTAAAATGGGGAGTAAACGTTGCGGGATCTACAAACCGTAATGGTCCGCCGAACGCGCGAGTGCTCATCGAACTTTGGCAATCACCAGTGTGCGATCATCCGACAGCGGAGCGTTCTGCGTGAACCAGTCCACTTCCTTCAGAATCAAATCGGCCAGTTCCGCGGCCTGCAGCTCATGGTGCGTTTCGATCAACTTGCGCAATTTCTCCGTGCCAAAGAATTGCCCTTCGGAATTAGCCGTTTCCGCGATCCCATCGGAATGAAACACCAGAATATTGCCGGGCTCCAGTACACCGTTCCATTCGTCGTATGTCACCTCTTCAAAAATCCCCAGAGGAAATCCCGTCAACTCGATTTTTTCGCAGTGCCCATCCTTATAAAGCAGCGGTTGCGACTGACCGGCATTCGCGATACGCAGTTTGCGCTTCCCCTTTTGCCAGGTCGCAAAACACGCGGTCATGAAGCGCCCCTCGATCCGGCGCTCGCCGACAATTTGATTTATCTGTCGCAGGATATCCGCCGGCTGCAACTTTTGCGGCGCCAGGCTGCGCATGATGCCGATGGCCACCGCGCCGTAAAGCGCCGCCGCGGTTCCCTTCCCGCTTACATCGCCCAGCGCGATGCCCAATTGCTGCGGCCCGTAGCGTAAAAATTCATAAAGGTCGCCGCAAACTTCGCGCGCCGACAAATATCGCGCCGCCATATCCAATCCGTAGTCTTCACTCGGCACCGGCTGCAGCAGCGCGCCCTGAATGCGCTTCGCCGCCTGCAGATCGCGCTCCAGCCGCGCCTCATCGCGCGCCAGTTTTTCATACAGCCGCGCATTTTCCAGCGACACCGCCAGATTGGCCGCCAGAATAGACAGCGTCTGCACGTGGTCCTCGGTAAAATAATTCAGCTGCGGGCTCTCCAGATCCAGCACGCCGATAACCTGCCCCTTGTGAATCATTGGAATGGCCAGCTCCGAGCGCGTCTCCGGATTCACCATTAGGTAGCGCGGGTCAGCCGAAACATCCGGCACCCGCACCGGCGCTTTCAGAATCGCTGCCGCCCCTACAATTCCTTCACTGACCGCCACTCGCAGTTTCCCCTGCACATGCTGCCCGTGCTTCACATCAATGCGATGGCGAAAAACTTTTTGCTTCTCGTCATACAGCATCAAACTCAAAATCTGGTAATCAATCACCCGCTTGATCTGTTCCGCGGCGCGCCGCAGCAACTCTTCCACATCCAGGATCGAGCTCGTCTCGCGCCCCACTTCATTCAACAGCAGCAGCGTTTCCGCCTGCGTGCGCTCCTTCTGGTACAGCCGCGCATTTTCGATCGCCACCGCCAGCCGGCTGGCCAGCAGCGTCAAGATATTTTGCTGGTCGGGCGTGAAATAATCGGGATGCCGGCTCTGAATATCCAGCACGCCAATGCACTTGCCCTGCAGCATCAGCGGCACCGCCAACTCCGAGTGCACGTTTTCAATCGCGCTGATGTAGCGCTCGTCTTTGGAAGTGTCGTTCACCAACACCGGGTAGCCGGTAGCCGCCGCCGTCCCGGTAATTCCGGTGCCTATCGGCACGCGCAAATTTTCCGCGAGGTCCCGCGGGTACCCAATCGAAAAACGATGCTTCAAATACGCGCCATCGCCTTCCAGCATCAACACGCCGAAAATTTCGTAGTCAATATGCCGTTTGATTAGCGCAGCCGTACGCGCCAAAACTTCGTCAAGGTCCAACGACGAATTGACGCCTTCACCAATCTCGGTGAGCGTCGCTAACACCTCCGCGGGCAACGGAGTATCTACTGGGCCCGTTTTCGTCTCCACCTTTGCTGGTCCTGGATTCATCTCTGGTGACATTATAGCAGGCGCAATCGCTGCCTCGGGATGGCGTGCCTTTCAAATGCGTTACAAGTAGCGGCCATTTTGGCCATCGAAGAAAATCTAAATCTTAAATTTATCGCGTGCTTCACTCACGATACTAACCCCGTTGCTCGTGCCGATCCTGTTGGCCCCGGCCTCCACCATTTTCAGCAAATCGCCCAAAGTTCGCACGCCACCCGACGCTTTCACTCCCATCCCGTTTCCCACCACACCTCGCATCAACGCCACGTCGGCAACCGTAGCGCCTGCGGAACTGAACCCCGTGGAAGTTTTTACGAAGTCCGCCCCCGCCTCGCACGCGATCTTGCAGGCGCGCAACTTCTCCTCTTCGTTAAGCAATGACGTCTCGATAATCACTTTCAGGATTCCCTGACGCTCACGCACCGCGCGCGTCAGGTTCTTAATCTCGCTGAGGACCGCGGCATCATCACCCGCTTTCAGCGTGCCAACACCGATCACCATGTCAATTTCCTGCGCGCCGAGCTCCAGCGCAGCGCGAGCTTCCGCCAATTTCACCGCGGGCAGGTTTGCGCCCAAGGGAAAACCCGCCACCACGCAAGTCTTCACCGCGGAATTTCGCAACGCTGCAGAAACCTGCTCTACAAATAGGGAATTAACGCACACCGCCGCAAATTGATATTCCAGCGCCTCTTTACACAGTCGCGCAACATCATTTCGTGTAGCT
>JBBRPU010000425.1:0-3152 GCA_038227545.1 Candidatus Acidiferrales bacterium | reverse complement strand
GGATTCTTCGGGGTACGACATTTGGACGTACGACTTCGCCCGACGCTTAAAAACTGCTCAAACCTTTGGCACTGCCGCGGATCAGGGAAACTTGTATCCGGTGTGGTCTACGGACGGACGCCGCTTAATTTTTGCTTCCTACCGCGACCGCAAATACGGCCTGTATCAAAAGGCTTCCGACGGTTCCGGCACGGAAGAATTGCTTTTGGCCGGGGCCAATATGATCCGCTTCCCTTCCGATGTCGCCCCCGACGGAAAGCTGCTTGCCTACCAGGAAGCCTCCGCCAGCGGCTGGGCCATCTGGATGCTGCCACTGGAAGGCGAACGCAAACCCTACCTTTTTCATTCTTCCCAGTTCGCAGAGCGCGAGCCGGCGTTTTCTCCCAACGGGAAGTGGCTTGCCTACTGCTCCAACGAATCCGGCGACTACAAAGTTTACGTCGTTCCCTACCCCGGGCCCGGAGGCCGCTGGCAGGTCTCGCCGGGAGGCGGCTGTGGTCCACGGTGGCGCCGCGATGGCAAAGAGCTTTTCTACTATTCCACCGACAACAAAATAATGTCCGTCGAGGTTTCTGCCACAGCGTCCAGTTTCGAATTCACCACCGCGCGGCCGCTGTTCGTCACCCGCTCCTATGGCGTGTTTTCCCGCTACGACGTTAATGCCGATGGATTGAAATTTATGATCCCTTACGAAATCGGCGAGCCTAACGCTTCCATCACGCTGGTCGTCAACTGGAACGCCCCGCTACAGCACTAGTCAGCTCGGCATCGCAGTCCCATGCTTTGCTCAAGCCGACACGCAGTCCTTCGCAATCCTCAACATCGCCGCTAGACTGATCTCCACATCCGCCTCAGTCGTGGCCCAGGAAGAAACGCTGATCCTCATCGCCGTCTTCCCATGCCACACCGTTCCGCTGCACCAGCACGTGCCGTCTTCCTGCACCTCGCGGATAACCTCCAGCGTTTCACTTTCGCTTCCGAACGACACCAGCACCTGGTTGATCACTACTTCATTCAAAATTTCGTAGCCGGCCGCGCGCAATCCTTCGGCAAATCTCTGTGCATGCGCGCACGTCCGTTCAATCAAGTCCGCCAGCCCCGAGCGCCCCATGCTTTTCAGCGCCGCCCACAGTTCCACCCCCCGCGCGCGCCGAGAAGCATCCGGGGTCTGGTACATCGGCTCCCTCCGCGCACCCGGTTGGAGATAGGCTCCGCTCATCGTCATCGAAGCCCGCAGCGCCAGCGCGTCCCGCACAAAAACAATTCCGCAATCGTAGTTAACATTCGGCCATTTGTGTCCGTCCGTGCCCCACGAGTCCGCCATCTCAAATCCCGCCAGCAGATGCCGGTACTTCGCCGAAGCGGCCGCCCACAACCCGAACGCGCCATCCACGTGTACCCACGCGCCCGCTTCGCGAGCCTTCGCGCAAATTTCCGCCGCCGGGTCAAAGCTCCCCGAATTCACATTCCCGGCCTGAATACACACAATGGTGTTCGCGCTCAACCGCGGCAATTTTTCCGCGCGCATGCGCCCCTGCCCATCCGCCTCCACATACTTCAGCCGCTTCTTTCCAAATCCCGCCATGGTCAACGCTTTCAACATGGACGCGTGAACTTCCGCCCCCACCACTACTTCGATTTCCGGCGCCCCAAACGCGCCCTCTTCTTCCACATTCCATCCGGCACGTTTCAGCAGCGCATGCCGCGCCGCCACCATCGCCGCAAAATTCGCCGTCGTCGCGCACGTCACCAGCCCCCCTTCGCACTCCGCCGGAATCCCCAGCGCCTCCGCCGCCCACGGCAAAACCACATCTTCGATCTCCGCCGCCAAGGGAGACATGGCACGAAACGCCGCGTTCTGATCCCACGCTCCTACCAGCCAGTTCGCGGCCATCGAAGCCGGTACCGCCCCGCCAATCACATACCCAAAATATCGCCCGCCGGTACTCGCCATAGTGGCCGGCCCGCCAACCTCACTCAGCAATCGAATCACCTCCGCCGCGTCGCTGGGCCCCGCCGGAAACCCCTCATGCAATCGCGCCAACCCCGCTAAATCCTTCGCCAGCGGAGCAACGCGCCTCGCCGGCGCGTTGCGCACATACTCGTAACCCGCCTCCGCCGCTACCTTCAACACCTTCACACTCGCGCCATCCCTCACGACTTTCTCGTCCACCATTCCCGCTTTCCCTGTAGTCACGAACGCCTCCACTTCGCGCAACTGGCTGATACGCGAATGACCGCGCAAGCCAACGCCGCCACTCTACGCTCTCTTCGCGGAACAAAAAGAGCCGTATTGGCTCGGGGTAGATTCTTTTTTTCGCTAGGCGACAAGTCCAATGCGGCGGCAACACCACGTGACAGCGGCTATGCCTCGATTTTTACGATCTGCCCGGGCTGAATGGTTCCGATTCCGTCGAGAAGAACGGGAAGGTGCTCCAAAAGGTCCGCTAAGCGGTTCGATTTCGCTCGCAATACGACGATAGCGATTCTCCGGCCACTTAAATTTTGTTGATATTCGATACTTTGGTCCACAGTCACGAAAACATCGAACTTTGCCGCTTCCGCTGCGGAGAGAAGCTCGCCATTTTTCAGTCCGGCCAGTCCGGCGTATCTCGCGGTCTGGCAGTCGTACTCAGACAGCGAGTTCCGCAATCGTTCGTCGATACATTCGTCGATCAGAACGCGCATTTATAAGCGCGCAAACAAGAGGTGTTTGGCTTCTTCCAGTGCTGCGATCGCCAATTCCCGCGAGACGGTGGGAAATCCCTCCAAAAAATCTTCCAGTGTTTCCCCACCTTCCAGGTACTCAAACATGGTTTGAATAGGCACTCGGGTTCCGCGAAACACCGGAACTCCACCCAGAACGTCCTTATTTTTCACCATTGCTTCCATTCCGTCATTCTACCACTCGTTTCGCTAGCCTACGCGGAACCGCTTCTCGGAAATTTCCCTTTTTCCGGACCCCATGCTATCGTCCCCATCGAAGAGAGGTTTTCCTTTCATGTCCGTTAATAAAGTTTTCCTAGTCGGGCTTTTTGGCTTATATCCTGAGACCTGCTAGACCTTCTGAGGCCAGGGCGTGGCCAATGTTTCTATCGATACAGAAGTAACCTATATAGATCGCAACGGCGAAAAACAGAAGCTCAACGTGT
>JBBRPU010000424.1:0-3156 GCA_038227545.1 Candidatus Acidiferrales bacterium | reverse complement strand
CTCTCTATTGACGATTTTGATCGCATCAGCTCGCGTGTTCCGATTCTGGCCGACCTGAAACCCGGAGGACGATTTGTTGCCACAGACCTTTTCGCAGCAGGCGGCACTGCGCTGGTCGCAAAGCGCTTGCTTGAAGCAGGAATTTTGCGGGGGGAAGCTCCCACCGTCACCGGCCGCACTATCGGAGAAGAAGCCAACTCCGCGAAAGAAACGCCCGGACAGGAAGTCGTCCGCAAGCTGAGCGCTCCGCTGAAGCCCACGGGCGGGTTGGTGATTTTGAAAGGAAATCTCGCGCCGGAAGGCTGCGTCGTTAAAGTTGCCGGCCACGATGTGCAAAACTTTCGCGGCCCGGCGCGTGTGTTCGACGGCGAAGAAGCCGCGTTTCAAGCGGTAGAGAAAGGCAACATCAAAGCAGGCGACATAGTGGTCATTCGTTACGAAGGCCCCAGAGGCGGTCCGGGCATGCGAGAAATGCTGGCGGTCACCGCGGCGCTGGTGGGCGCGGGGCTGGGAGATTCCGTCGCTCTGCTGACCGACGGGCGTTTTTCCGGCGCCACTCACGGACTGATGGCCGGACACGTCGCTCCTGAAGCCGCCAACGGCGGCCCCATTGCCGCGGTCGCGGAAGGCGATACAATTATTTTTAATTTGCCAGCGCGAACGCTGAATCTGGAAATTACGGACGCGGAAATGAAGCGCAGACTTGCCGGTTGGCAGGCCCCTGCGCCACGCTACACTAGCGGCGTGATGGCCAAGTACGCTTTCCTGGTTTCATCGTCGGCGCTCGGCGCGATTACCGCTATTCCGAAAAGTTTGCCGTCCACGGTGCAGCCTTGGACGAATGCGAGGACCCTATGAAGTTGACCGGCGCGGAAATTCTCTGCGAGTCGTTAACGCGGCTGGGCGTGCGCCACATTTTTGGTTATCCGGGCGGCGCGATTCTCCCGGTATACGACGCGCTCGGAAAATCCAAGCTCCACCACATTCTGGTGCGTCACGAACAAGGCGCCACGCACATGGCCGACGGTTACGCGCGTGCCAGCGGAGGCGTGGGAGTCGCGATGGCCACTTCTGGCCCGGGCGCGACCAACATGGTCACGGGCATCGCTACGGCCATGCTCGATTCTTCTCCGGTGGTGTGCATCACCGGGCAGGTGAGCAGTAAAGTTTTGGGCTCGGACGCGTTTCAGGAAATTGATATCACCGGCATCACCATGCCGATCACCAAGCACAACGTGATTGTGACGCGGGCGGAAGATATCGCGCGGACGGTGCGAGAGGCTTTTCAGAGCGCCGCCAGTGGCCGTCCCGGTCCGGTGCTCGTGGACATCACGAAGGACGCGCAGCAGGCCACCTGCGAATTCAACTGGGACGACTGCGCGCCGAAGCTGCCGCGGAAACGGCAGCGCGACACGTTCGATCAGGGGGAATTTGATCGCGCGGTGGAATTGCTCAATACCGCGAAGCGCCCGCTGATTCTGGCTGGGCACGGCATCATGGTTTCCGGCGCGATGAAAGCATTTGAGCAATTTGTGCGCGCCGGGAATTATCCAGTGGCCATGACGCTGCTCGGGATCGGCTGCTTCCCTGCCCGGGATCCGTTGAATCTCGGCATGATGGGCATGCATGGCGAAGCCTGGGTCAACAATGCTATCCAGGAGTCGGACCTGCTAATCGCAGTAGGTATGCGCTTCGACGATCGCGTCACTGGCGACCTGCGCACCTATGCGAAGGGTGCGCGCAAAATTCACATCGAGATTGATCGCGCGGAAATTAACAAGAATGTGAAAGTGGACGCCGCGCTGGTTGGCGACGCGCGCGAAATTCTCGAGAAACTCACGCCGCACATTGAAACGCGCGACCACGGCATCTGGATTCGCCACATTATTGATGAACTGAAGGGCGATTCCGCGGTACGGGATATTCAGAGCCTGCCAGACAACGGCCATCTCTACGCCGCGCACGTCATCAATGACATCTGGAAAGAAACCAAGGGCGAAGCAGTCGTGGTTACGGACGTCGGCCAGCACCAAATGTGGGAAGCGCAGTACTACCACCACAACACGCCGCGCAGTCTGATTACTTCTGGGGGGCTGGGAACGATGGGGTTCGCGTTGCCGGCCGCAATCGGCGCGAAATTTGCCAAACCCGACGCGGAAGTGTGGGTAGTGGTGGGCGATGGCGGATTTCAGATGACCATGTGTGAGCTTGCCACCATCGTGCAGGAAAAAATCAACATCAAGATCGCCATCATCAACAATGGTTTTCTCGGCATGGTGCGCCAGTGGCAGGAGTTTTTTTACGACAAGCGTTACGTGGCCACGCCGCTGGTCGCTCCGGATTTCGCGGCGCTGGCCAATGCTTTTGGAATTCGCGGCGAGCGCATCTCGACTCGGGGAGATGTGGTGCCCGCAATTCGCGCGGCTCGCGAGTCCAAGGAAACCGTGCTGCTGGATTTCCGCGTGGAGCAGGAAGATTCCGTTTATCCCATGGTAGCCGCGGGCGCTTCGCTGAACGACATGATTCGCCGGCCTGACAACCCGCTGGTGGAAACCGCCACCGAGCCATGAAGAAAACCGAGGAGCGCATGCAAACACTCGTTGCCTACGTGGAAAACAAACCTGGGGTGCTGAATCGCGTGTCCTCTCTCGCGCGGCGGCTGGCCATCAACATTGATTCGCTAACCGTAGGTCCCACGGAAAATGAAGAAGTGGCGCGCATGACCATCGTGGCGCACACCGACGAAAAAGGCGCGCACCGGCTGGAAGCCAGCCTGGAAAAACTTGTTGACGTGCTCCTGGCGGAAAATATTTCTAACCGCTCGGTGCTGGATCGCGATCTGGCGTTGATCAAAGTCTCCGCCGATCAGAAAAACCGCCCGCACCTGATGGAATTGATCAAAGTCTTTCGAGCCCGGGTGGTGGATGTGGCGCCGGAGTCGCTGATCCTGGAAGTCTCCGGCACGGTGGACAAAATAGATGGGCTGCTCGAAGTGCTGCGCCCGTTCGGAGTTCTGGAAATGGCGAGAACCGGAAGAATTGCCATGACGCGCGGAGGAGATTTGCTGCGGCCACCGGCCGCGGATGAAGTCCAAACCGTGAAAGCAGAACCGCTCGACGGCGTTGTGACGCGCAGCTGACACTGGTACTTTGATCT
>JBBRPU010000423.1:0-3172 GCA_038227545.1 Candidatus Acidiferrales bacterium | reverse complement strand
GGTGTTCAGGGCGGCCCACGCCCATCAGGTATCGGGGCCGCTCCGCTGGCAGCAGGGCCGTCACTTCACCGGCCATTTCGCACGTCATCGCGTGCGGCTCGCCCACCGCCAGTCCGCCTACCGCGTAGCCCGGAAAATCCAGTTCCAGCAATTGCCGCGCGCTCTCGCGGCGCAAATCCGCAAACGTCGCTCCCTGCACAATCCCGAATTGCCATTGCTTCCCTTCACCCAGCGATTGCTCGTTCGCTAAAAAATGCGCGCGCGCCCGTTTCGCCCACAGCGTCGTGCGCAGCAAAGCTGCTTCGGCCTTATCTCTGGGAGCCGGCGTCTCGATGCACTCATCCAGCACCATCGCAATGTCCGACCCCAACGCCAGTTGAATCTCCACGGCTCTCTCGGGAGTCAGCAAATGTTGCGAGCCATCCAAGTGCGAGCGAAACACCACTCCCTCATCGGACATTTTTCGCAGTGCCGACAAGCTGAACACCTGGTAGCCGCCCGAGTCCGTCAAGATCGCGCCCGGCCACGCCATGAATTCATGGAGCCCGCCCAGTTTGCGGATCAGTTCTGCGCCAGGCCGCAAATATAAGTGATAGGTGTTGGCCAGGATGATGGCCGCGCCCAGTTCTTCGAGCGCTTCGTGCCTCAACGCTTTGACGGTTGCGGAGGTTCCCACCGGCATGAACGCCGGGGTTTCGATTTGTGCGTGCGGGGTGTTTAGCGTACCGCGCCGCGCCCCGCTCGCATCGGTTTTCGTTACCGCGAAAGAAAAACTCACTCGCTCAGTTTAGCAGCAGGCGCCGTTAGAACATCGCCCACGCGACTCTCCCCAGCACCCACACCGCCCACATTCCGAATACCGTCAGAAAAGCTCCCGCCGGTTTGATCTTCTTGGGATTCGCGGCCAAAAATCCCAGCGCCACCAATGCCATCGTCCATATCCAGAAAAGCTCCAGCGATTGCCCCAGCGTTTCCAGCCAGTGCGGCGCGGGGTCCGGTAAAAAACGCCGCCACGTTGCTCGCCAGAAAATGTTCAGGGTCTACGTCACCGCGATGCTTGATCAATAAAACTACGATCCCCAGAACGCTGCTGATGATTAACGGCACACAGGCGTGCGTCACAATACCAAACGCCGTCTTGAAGCCCAGGCCTGCGCCGAAAAAAAGATTGAAGGCGCCCCAATACACCAGCGTCACGAACAGAACAAACAACGCCGTACCCACCAGCCCAAACGCCAGAGCAAACTGCGGTGCGTACTTTACTTGACTATCCAGAATGCGATCTTTCTGCTCCTGCGGCATTTGCTCCGTCTGTGAATTCTTGGCCATCTGCCGTTCAAAAAAAGCCCGCCAGTCTGTTTTTTGCGCGAGCAGCGCCGACACCCCGATACTCAATATGCACAGGATTATGAACGGCGCGACCCACGTCGGACGCCGGGCAATCTCCGCGAACGTTTTGCCGGGAGCAAGAATGACGCCTGTCATTCTGCTGACAGCGCTGCTTTCAGGCTGCGCTGAAGGTTCCGGAAGAGGAATAGTGGACACTTGAAGCTCCTGGACGCGCGATTGGGCCTCAGTTCAACGAAACCAAGTTGCCGGAGTTTAGCCGAACCACGCGACGTAGGCAATTACGCAAGGAGCAGTCACAAAGTTGCGCGCTGGAAAAGTTACAAGTTAAGAAAACATCAGGCGCCCGGCAGCGCTGGCACCGCCGCTAGCAGCTCGCGCGTGTACTCATGAGCCGGCTGCTGCAGCACCTGCTGCGCCTCCCCGACTTCCGCGAAACTACCCGCATGCATCACCGCGATGCGCGTCGCCAACTGCGCGACTACCGGCAAACTGTGCGAGATAAACACGTACGTCAGCGCGAACTCCGCCTGCAGTTCCCGCAGGAGCAGCAGCACCTGCGCGCCCACGGATACATCCAGCGCTGACACCGGCTCGTCCGCGACGATTAATTTTGGCCGCAATATCAGCGCGCGCGCGATTCCGATTCGCTGCCTCTGCCCGCCCGAAAATTCGTGCGGATACCGTCGCAATGCGTCGCCGGTCAGCCCCACACGCTGCAGAATCGCTGCGGTGCGCTCGCGCCGCGCGTTTCCGGAAAGCTTGGGCTCGTGTATCTCCAGCGGCTCGCCAACAATTTCTCCCACGCGCATCCGCGGGTCCAGCGAAGCGAACGGATCCTGAAAAATCATCTGCATTTCGCGCCGCTGCGCGCGCATCTCGGCCGCGCTTAAAGCCAGAAGGTCGCGTCCTTCAAATTCAATCTTTCCCCCGTCCGGCTCGATCAATCGCAGCAGCATGCGCGCCAGCGTGGTCTTTCCGCAGCCACTCTCCCCTACCACCGCAAACGTTTCTCCGCGCGCGACTTCAAAGCTCACGTCGTTTACTGCCACGAAGCGGTCCCGCTCCTTGTCGCGCTGAAACGCCCCGCCGCCGCGCCGGTAGCTTTTGCTCAACCCCCGCACCGTAAGAAGTGCTGAAATAACGCCTCCGTGTACCCGCTACTTCACCCCAACTTCGTTCCCTACCAGAATGCATCTTGCCCGCTGCCCGTCGCCGGCATCGCGCAACTCCGGCACCGCGCGCTGGCATTCCGGCAATCGCACTGGGCAGCGCGGCTCAAAAGAACATCCCGGCGGCAACTCCGTGAGTTGCGGCACCGTTCCAGAAATCGGAGACAGTCTCCCGCGCTCCAGCGTCGGCGACGCCGCTATAAGCCCCTGTGTATAAGGATGCCGCGGCGCCCGCAGCACATCGTTTACGCGGCCTTCTTCCACAATTCGACCCGCATACATCACCGCAATGCGATCGGACACTCGCGCAACCACACCCAGGTCGTGCGTAATAAACAGCAACCCCAGCCCCAGCCTCCGCCGCAACTCGTCCAATAACTCAAGAATTTGCTTCTGCACTGTGACGTCCAGCGCCGTAGTGGGCTCGTCCGCAATCAATAATCGCGGCTTCATCTGGGAAACATCCCCGGCGCGATGCCCCGCCTCCGCAATTTCGCACTGCGGATCACTAACGCCCGCCGCAATCGCCATTGCCACCATCACCCGCTGCCTTAAGCCGCCAGACAATTGATGAGGGAACTGTGCGCTCCGCACGTCCGGCTCCGGCACCGCCGCCAGCCTCAATGCCTCAAGAACGCACCTCTGCAACTTTG
>JBBRPU010000422.1:0-3174 GCA_038227545.1 Candidatus Acidiferrales bacterium | reverse complement strand
TGCGCGAGTGCGGAAGAGGTCCGGTTTCGGAAGCCATCGCCGTGGCGCGACTCTTCGTGCCGTCGGGGACGCTGGCAACGTTGCGCGGGCAGACCGTTTCGTCACAAACGTTTTCCGCGGAAGGCAAGCAAGCCATCTGGAAGGGTTCGGTGTCGGTGCTGATAGACGGCACCACTTCAGGCGCAGCGGAAGTATTGGCGTCCGCGGTGGTCGCCAACAAACGCGGCAACGTGGTGGGCGAGCGCACGTTCGGACTGGCTTCGGAGCAGAAACTGATTACGCTGGACGACGGTTCGGCGCTGATTTTGACCACCGCGAATTATTACAAACCGAGCGGCAAGTCCATTCTGGAAGAAGGCGTGACCCCCACGGAAGTTGTGCACGGCACAGTGGAAGACGATTCCGAGGCGGACGATGTGGCCACGCCGGACACCACGCCGAAAAAAGACGTGCAGGGCCCGCGGCCTCTGTCACCTGAAGATCCGGTCTACCACAAGGCTCTCGATCTGTTGAAGACGCCAGTCAAGAAAGCCGCCTAAGCCTTCGGTGCTCCCGAGTTTTTCATCCAATTTACCTCCTCGCATAGCCTCCATATTGAAAATTGCTGTAATGGTCGCTGTTATCGCGACATCTTGCGCGAGTTGCCAACGAGCGCGGCACAAGCAATTGCCTGAAGGCGAAATCCACCGCATCACTCAAGAATTTGTATTTGCGGCAAATTCCGCGGCGCCCACGGGTTCCGAGATACATGGAGAGGTCGGTGCCTTCGACAAAGTAGCGAATTCGGCGGACCACATCGAAATACGGATCTTTGAGAAGCGCCAGGGAAAAAACTATCCGGGACCCGTCACGGAGATGCTGCAAAAATTCAATGGCATCGCCACCGCGCACGACCTGAGCCAGGATAATCCCACGGAAAACGGAAACGCCATCGTGGTCAACTATCGTCACGCTGGTTTCATCAGCCACGTCATTCACATTCACCTGCTTGGGAAAGATGAAGCTAACGAACCGGAGTCCGTGCCCACAGCCTCACAACATCATAGAAGCCCCCCTCTGACCTAGAATCAGGGAGTAAGGCTGGTGTTCGCTTCAGAATTCGCGCGCTGAACTGCGGCGGGACTCTGATAAGGAGATTTGCTGGCGGGATAGAGCCAGTGAACCACGAAGAAAAGCACGAAGAAAAGCAGAAAATCGAAGACGCTGGCTTCGGGGCCAACCTTTCCACCAGTGAGCCACGCGGGGCCGTGCAGCGCAGCGCTGGAGAGATGGCCCGGGAAAACCATGCCGCTGTCGGGGACGGAATATAAAAACGTTTCACCGAAGTCGTAAGCGGCATGCATTCCGACCGCGAACCACAGGGTGCCGGTGCGTTGCACCGTAAAACACCACAGTAGGCCCACAACAAAAACGCCGGCGACACCCGCCAGGCCTTCGCCGCTATTTTGAAAATGTACCGCCGCGAAGAGAAAAGAAAGAATGACCGAAGCCGGCCAGAACCCGAGGCCTGAAGTTAAGGTAAAGAGGGTGTACCCGCGAAAAAGAAACTCTTCGAACAGCCCGACAAAAAGAAAGCAGATGGCCCACAGCGCTCCCCAGCGCAGAATTTCGGCGCCGTGCAACTCCAGATGGCCGAAGGAGTACCCGCCAAAGGCATAAATCAGCGCCACCAGGAGGGAAATCTCCAGAAAACCAACGAGGGCGCCCTCCCAGAATAATTTTCCGAAAGCGCCGCGCACCGGCAACCCATAAGCTCCGATGGGACGATGCTCGATGAAAGACATCACCACCGCAGCGCCAAAAGCGGCGGCGAAGCCCACCACCTCGGCAAGAAATAAACTGGCGATGGAAAATGTTCCGGGAGTGGACTTCCAAACCTGGGAGAGCAGGACTTTGAGGCCAAAGAAAAATATCACCAGCAACGCCGTGTAGATCAGGAACCGCCAACCGGCCCGCAGGCCCTCAGAGTTCAAGAAAACTTTACGCGCCACACCGTTGTCGGGAGTATTTCCAAGCGGCGGACTCGGCGGGGCTGTGAAGGCTTCGTTCTCCATGTTTTATTTCCCCGGTTGCCGGTGCCTGCAAATTTATCAGCCGCCTAAAATAAGACGCAGCGTCCGTCGTACCGTAAGCCACAGGCGGACGAAATCGCTCATTAAATTATTATTTCACATACCGCGGGGATTCGCCCTTCGACCAGGGATCGTAGGAATGCGCGAATACCAATCTGTCCGCCAGCGGCGGATGGCTGTAGAGCCAGAAGGTGATGAATGCCGGCGGATTCGGATCGGACAGATCGAGCTCGCCGAGCACTTGGAAGCCGTGCGCGGCGACTTCTTCCGAGTGCGGCACAAGACCGTGAATAATTTCGAGGCCGTAGACGTCGGCGGCATGTTCCTGCATGCGGCTGAAGCCGTTCATGATGGGCGAGGACACGAAAGTCAAAATCTGCAGCAGCAACAAAATTACCGCGAGCGAGGCCCAGTCTTCGGGGCCATAAATTTTCCAGTCAGCGCCCCAGCGGTGCAGGAACCAGTGCAGCGCGAGAAAAACAATGTAGAGCGCGAGCAACAGAGCGGCCGCGAAGAACAAAAAACCGGTGGTGACGTGACCCAGCACGTAGTGCCCGAGTTCATGGCCGACCACAAATAAAACCTCGTTGGGAGTCGTTTTGGTAATGGTGGTATCCCACAGCACCACCCGTTTGGAAGCGCCGATACCGGTCACGTACGCATTGATGGCGTTGGTCTTCTCGCTGGCGCGCATGAGGAAGATGCGGTCCGCGGGGATGGGAACGCCGGCGCGCTGAGTGAGATTTTCAATCGAACTTACGAGCCGGGGATGCTCACTGGCCAGCGGCTCGAAGTGGTTGAAGAGCGGATCAATAAACCACGGGCTTATAAAAAAGAAAAACAGCAACACTGGCAACGCCGCCAGCCAGAAATAAAACCACCAGCGCCGCGGACTTTTTCTCATGGCCAAATTGAGAAGCAGCGCCAGCAGAACCGCGAGACCGACGCCCAGGGCTTCCGCCTTCAACCAGTCCAGAAGCCAGGAGCCCCAGCGCTGGATGGATTGTTCGTAGCGCAACGACAGCGCGTGCCAGTAAATACTCACCGGAAGACTCAGGACATCGGTGGTCAGGATCAGGAGTGGAACAAAAATAAAAGCTTG
>JBBRPU010000421.1:0-3198 GCA_038227545.1 Candidatus Acidiferrales bacterium | reverse complement strand
TAACGCCGGCGATGTGCGGGGTAAACAGCACCCGGCGCGCGGCGTCACCTTGCAGCGCGAAGAGCGGGCTATCCATCGAGGGCGGTTCGGTCTCGTACACGTCCACGGCCGCTCCGCTACGGCGTCCGGAGTTTAACGCATCGGCCAGCGCCACTTCGTCTGCGATGCCGCCGCGAGAGGCCTGGATCAGCACCGCGCCGGGCTTTATTTTTTCGAACTGCGCCGCGCCGAGCAGTCCTTTGGTGGAGGGCAACAGTGGCAGGTGCAAGGTGATTACATCGGAAGTCCGTAGCAATTCGTCCAGCGGCACCGATTGCGCGCCAATTGCGTGGGCCGCGGCGGCATCGCGCGGCGCAGGATCATAATACGAAATGCGGCAGCCTGCTTGATGGAAGGCCTGAGCGACGGCCAACCCGATTATTCCCAAACCCACAACGCCGGCGTGCAAACCCTGCAAGCCTGAAAGATTGTCCGCCACCATGCGCGCGCGAAAGGCCTGATAATTCCCAGCGCGAATCTCAGCGTCAGCCCAGGCGAATCGCCGCAACAGGAGTGATGCCACGGTGACGGCGTATTCAGCAAGCGCGCTGTTGCTGCCTCCGGGCACATTGGCCACTGCAATGCCCGCGCGTTTCAGCAACGCCAGGTCAAGCCGGTCCAGACCCGCGCCCGTCACTTGCACAAATCTTATGCTGGTGTCTTGAAAGATTTCGGGCGGCAACTTGGGACCCACGGCGGGTATCATAAGCACTCGAGCCTGCTTCATCAACGGCGCTACTTGGGGATCGTTGGGCGCCTGGTACGCTACGGACAAAGACTGTGGCGGCAACGCGTTGGCACGCTCGAAATCCGCTTTAGGACGCAGGCAAAGCACGTCCACGTTCATCGGGCGGCGCCATCTTGCTTCGTAGCGCCAGGCTCCAGGGTACTTTTGGTGATGTCCGCGATGGGAAAGAAACACAGCAGCACCAGCGGAGTAGCGCCGGTATTCCTGGTGGCGTGATTCTCGCCGGCGGGAATCACGATCGCGTCGCCGGACTCCAGCGCATAATTCCCGCTATCTGCTTCAGTGATGCCTGCTCCGGACAAAACGTAGATGCATTCTTCGAAATCGCTGTGAACGTGGCGACTGCGCGGGGACTCCTCCACGGATGCCACTGGAATTTCCACTTTGCGCAGCGTTACTCCAGAGCTTCCCAGCGCACCAGAAACAATCTCCAGAGATGCGCGCCCCGGAAGCTTCAGGAGTTTCCCATCGTCCGATTTGAAGACCTGCGCCATGGTTAAAATTTGGGAGCGCCATTCATCTGCGCGACGCCGCCCTGAATCTTGTCCAACTGTTTGAATATTTCCGCCGCGTTTTTGGCGATGGAATCGGCAACTTCCCGCACCATGCGAGTACTTTTTTCCGTAGTGGCGTGCTGCGGGCTACCATACCATCCTGTGGGCGCGATGGAACGCACATCAGTGAGCACTGGCTGGTAGCTGCGGGTGCGCCGCAGACCATCCATCTTGGTTCCGTGCGCATGGTCCGAGGAATTATCTATACGGTCTACATGCACCAGCTCCGGGCGGCAAGCCATGACCGCCAGCGCTTCGATTTCTCCGCCGTGCGTCAGGCCATTGCATTCCTTTCCAAATAGTTCTTCGGCCACGAAGCAGGCTTGCACCGTCAAAACGGTCATTCCGAACTCGCGGTGCAGTTTATCCGCCGCCACGCCAAGCGGCGGGATGTTCAATTCGTGCCAATTTAGAATCAGCAAATATTTTGCGCCATGCTGCGCGGTGGATGCCGCCGTCTCCGTCACAACGCGCATAAAAGTATCGGCGGTCAGAGTAATGGTGCCCTCAAATGGCATGTGCAACGGTGTGACACCCAGCGGCCCACCCGGCAGCACCAGCCCATCCATGCGCTCAGCCACGGCGTGCGCGATTACATTGGCGGCATAAATGTCTGTACCGGTGGGCAGGTGCGGGCCGTGTTGCTCCACGCTGCCAGCCGGCAAGATGACCAGGGGATTCTTTTTCAACTGTGCCGCGATTTCCGGCTGCGTCAGCTCCATAAAATAGCGGCTAGGCAGCATGCGGGCCCTTGCTCGCCATAGAAGCGCGGGCTGCTTCCATAGCTTCGGCAATGGTAACCAGTTGCCCGTTGCGCTCAATGGAACGCAGCGCGGCATTCACCATCGCTATGGCGTTGTTGCCATTTTCGGCGGTTAATTCATTGGTCTTGCCGGTGCGGCAGCTTTCCGCGAACAATTCCAGTTCGGTGCGAAACATATCGCTTTCGGGAACTTTCAATTCCTCGCGGCTACCGTAGCCACTTTTACCGCGCTGAATATACAGCGTGGAAGTCTCGTGCAGCTTATCCGGCGTATCCCAGGTGCCAAAATCAATTTCGTAGTGCATTAAGCCTTTCGAACCAAACACGCGCACGGCAAAAACTCCCGGAGAAGTCCAGCACGATCCCACGTATCCAATTTTCCCATCGGCGAACTTCAGCAAGGTCATGGATTGATCGTCAACCTCCGCGCCCACGGGAGACAATTTAGAAGCAATTGAGGTGGCCGCCAGCACTTCACCGCCGAGATACTGCATGACGTCGAATTGATGAATGGCCAGCTGCGACAGCGGACCGCCCGGCGCCTTGTCTTTGTACCAGCGCCAAGTTTTGGGTGTCAGCTCCAGCGCTCGTTCATTCGAAAAATTGGATTCGATGAACGCCACGCGCCCAAGTTCTCCGGCGTCGATGGCTTCGCGTATTCTACGTATGCCGGCCATCAGGCGCGCGCTGTGACCGACCGTAACGGTTACGCCATATTTCTGCTGCAGCGCGGCAATCTCTAAGCCATCCGCCAGGGTGCTGGCGATGGGCTTTTCGGTGTACACATGCTTACCGCTCCGGGCCACTTCCGCGGCCATCGGCAAATGCTGCTCGTTGGGAACGGTGAGGATCACGCCGCGAATTTCCGGGTCCGCAAGCATCGCCGCCATATCCGGAACCGCCGGCACCCCCAACTCTTGCTGGAAGGCCACGCGTTTTTCTTCCGAACGGCTGTAGCCGGCCACAATTTTTATAGCGTTTGATTTTTGCGCCGCGCGGGTGAGCACTTTGGCCCACCGCCCTAACCCCACGATGCCTACTTTTACCGGATTTTCCGCCATGCCCGCCTCTTGATAGATTCCGGACAAGTAGTG
>JBBRPU010000420.1:0-3205 GCA_038227545.1 Candidatus Acidiferrales bacterium | reverse complement strand
GTAGTACCGACTACAAGATTGGCGAAGGCTCGAACATGTAACACGCAGAATCGCCGTCCGGATATCGCCATCGCCAGTCTTCTGATTGGCGGCAAGCACGTCCTGTCCAGCACCTGGTATTCCTGGGATGTTTCCGCTTCCCGTTCTCGAGATATCAACAGGTCCGCGGGCCAGGCGAACTTCGATAGCACTCTCTCAGACAGTACCTGCCAGTATGATCCGGCAAGTACCAAGAGCATATACCGGCCGCAATTCACTCCGTCCTGCTTTGCAGAAGCATATGATCCCACCACCATGGCGCTCAATCATGTTCAGATCGGTCATGGAAAAAGTGCCCAGCTGAATCTTCAGATTGCCGGCGCAATGGCCAAGCGTTACCACATCGGTTCACGCCTCGCTAATATCGAAATCGGCGGCCGCTTCCGCAACGAGCATAAATTCGATGATACTTTTAACGACACCTTCACACCCAACGGAACCATCCTCCAGAGTGATTTTCGCAATGGTTTTACCAACGGCAACTACTACAACAACAGCTACAAGCTGGGCTATAACCCCAATTATCAAATCGTGCGCGACTTTCTCCTCGCTAATCCCGGAGCCTTCGCGAAGGACAGCAGTCTTGGAATCGATCCCTCCAACTATGACCTCGTCGAAAAAGTTGGTGCGGGCTACCTGATGAATTCGATCGATTTCAGCAGCAAAGTTCGTGTGGTCGCTGGCGTTCGCTTCGAGACTACCAACCTGAAAACGATTTCCTTTGATTCCACGACCAACACCCTGTCGGATAAGGCCACTGGCTCGTATCTTAAAGTACTTCCCAGCGTCTCACTGCGCTATGCCTTCACCGGAAATACGAACTTGCGTTTGGCCTACGGGCGCGGTATCTCTCGGCCCGATCCCCAGGACATCGCCCAGGCGGTGACTTTCACTACCAACAGCAGCCCGGGCAGCCAGAAGAATACCGCCACACTGGGCAATCCCAGTCTTAAGGCAGAGACCGCCGACAACTTTGACGTTCTTGTCGAGCATTATCTAAATCCCTTCGGGATCATCTCCGCCGGCTACTTCTACAAGCGACTGACGGACCCGATCGTCACAGAAAGCTTCGTCTTGCAAAACTTTCAGCCCTCTCCGATCGCCCCAGTCGGCACTTACACGGTGACGCAGCCCATTAACGCCGGTAGCGCGTGGATCTCTGGATTTGAAGCCGCGTACCTTCAGCATTTGACGTTTCTGCCCGGCAAGCTGAGTGGGCTTGGTCTCTCGGCGAATTATAGTTACACCGCCTCGGCGGCCAAGGGCCTTCCCGGACGCTCTGACCACCCGCGGCTTTTGCGCAACGCCCCCAGCACCTGGAATATCAGCCCGACGTATGACCGTGGGCGATTCTCCATTCGCGCTGGTCTCTCCTACAATCAGGCCAACATCGCGTTTTATTCCTTCCAGGACGGCACGCCCACGAAAGACGGCACTCCATCAGAAATCACAGCCGGCGGGCTAAAGGGTCCGTTCGGTGATGGCTACTTCTATTCCCACTTGCAAGTGGATGCGCAAGGTAGCATCCGTTTGAAACGCGGCTTCACCTTCGTCATGTACGGCCTCAACCTCACCAACGAGGTTTTTGGCTTCTACCAGGGCAATTCGCAATACATGATTCAGCGTGAATACTACGGCCCCACCATCGCCGCGGGATTCCGCTGGTCTCCGTCATTCGAGAAGTGACGCGCCTGTACATACTTGACCAAATCGCGCGACACTGCCTGCTCGTGGTACGGTGGGCAGTGCAGCGTGATACAACCCAGTAAATGATGAAAAACAAAATGAAGTTGATTGCTGTTGTCCTCTGTACAGCCGTCACGCTGATATCCTGCTTCAAAAAGCCTATAGCTCACGCTAACGCCGCCGTCAAAAACGAAACGGTGGTGCTGGTCGGCGCGGGCGATATCGCAGATTGCCGGGATCTTTCTGGCGCCGAGGCCACCGCCAAGCTCCTCGACCAGATTCCTGGCACCGTCATGGCCGTGGGCGACCTGGCCTATCCCGACGGCACCAAAGAAAATTTTCAGTGTTATGACCAGACCTGGGGCCGGCAAAAGGCGCGCACCCGTCCTGCGCCCGGCAATCACGAATTCCATTCGAGCGCGGCCACTCCGTACTTCGATTATTTTGGAGGCGTGGCCGGCGCTCCGGGCGACGGTTTCTACAGCTATGAATTAGGCGCGTGGCACATCGTGGTGCTCAACAGCGAATGCGGCGATGTCGGCGGCTGCGGCTCGGGCTCACGCGAAGAAAAATGGTTGCGCGCCGATCTCGCTGCGCATCCCTCCTATTGCACGCTGGCGTACTGGCACAAACCGCTCTTCAGCTCTGGCGGGGCGCACGGTAACGATTTGGAAGTCACGCCCCTGTGGCAAGCCCTTTACGACGCGGGCGCCGACGTGGTCATCGGCGGACACGATCACAACTACGAGCGTTTTGCGCCGCAGAATCCTCAGGGCGAACCAAATTCCGCGCGCGGCATTCGCGAATTTGTCGTCGGCACCGGCGGCAAAAATCTTCGCCCCTTCGGCCCCACAAAAGCGAACAGCGAAGTGCGCAACAACGAAGCCTTTGGCGTCCTCAAGCTCACGCTTGGAGCTCACAGTTACGATTGGCAATTTATTTCTCAGGCGGGTAAGACTTTCACGGACACCGGCACCGGCGCTTGTCACTAAGCGCTCGGGTTCAGAGCTCTCCATTTTTTGCGGGTCGCTAACTTAACAAATAGCGCTTCGCCAGCGGTCTGCGAAAGCAGTTCGTTCAAAACCCCCGCTTTGTCGTCCGCAAATTGACCTTGGCATCCGCTGCTCTTACCATTGGAGCGGTACGCTGGAACACCATTTCATAAGCTATCTATGAATACCAAAACTCTTTGCTTCGCAGCTGTTTTGATGTGTCCGGCAATCGCCGCGGCGCAGACCGCCGACGAAATCGTCACCAAGGTCCTCGCGGCCCGCGGCGGAGCCGCCAAAATAAAAGCGGTGCGTTCGCAACGCATCTCCGGAACCATTGATTTCGGCGGCGTCAGCGGCCCGTTCCTCGTAGAACTTGAGCGCCCCGGCAAAATGCACATTGAAGTAACCATTCAAGGCCAAACTCTAATTCGCAGCTATGACGGCAAGTCCACCGGCTGGATCATCAATCCGTTCGCGCCCAACAAAGG
>JBBRPU010000419.1:0-3216 GCA_038227545.1 Candidatus Acidiferrales bacterium | reverse complement strand
TAGGAAGCAAAAATTAAGCGGCGTCCGTCCGTAGACCACACCGGATACAAGTTTCCCTGATCCGCGGCAGTGCCAAAGGTTTGAGCAGTTTTTAAGCGTCGGGCGAAGTCGTACGTCCAAATGTCGTACCCCGAAGAATCCAGATAGTAAGCAAGTTGTTTGCCGTCGAGAGAAAGACGCGCGCCGGAGTAGGAACCCATGTCGGGCAGGACTTCCAACTCCTTGCCGGCACGGTCAAACCAGGTAAGGCGGCGATCGTTCGCTCCATTACCTTCCACGTAGACGAGCGTGCCGTTGTCGGAGCTGGAAAAAACAGCCTTGGCAACGCTTCTGCCTTCCTGAACTGGATTAGCGACGGGAACCGCGTCGCCGGTTAATTCCAGGCGCTTCAGATCGAACGGCTGAGCCATCAAAGTGTACTGGCGAAGAAATAAAAGGTGTCCGGCGGAATAGATGGCGTTGGCGTGCGTGTGCACAACTGTTTTGGTTTCTTTGGAATCGAGAGAGCCGACCAGAATCGAATTGGTGGGATCGTTGGTGGGAGAAAAGACCGTTCCCGCAAGATACAAGAAGTGGTGGCCGTCGGGCAGGAAGTAAGGCCAGCGGTGAGTGGATTCTCCTTTGGTGGGATCGAGAGTGGTGACCGGCGAAGGCGAACCGCCCGAAGATGAGATGCGGTACAACCCCGCGTTCACGGTGGGGGTGAACAGGATGTCGCCAGCGGCGTTCCAGGTGCCGCCTCGGCCGTCGGAAGCATCGCAAAGGATAACCGGGGGGCCGCCGGTAGCTTCGACTTTCTTAAGTTTGCCGGCGGCGAAGAACCCGATGAAGCGGCCGTCGATGGACCAAAATGGATAGGCGGCATTCTCGGTGTCGGGCAACGGTTGCGCATGTAGAGAGTCGAGCGGACGTATCCACAGGACGGAAGTTCCTTCTGCGTTGGCGGCTACGTAGGCAAGAATTTTGCCATCCGGGGAAAGCGCGAAGCCGGCGGCGGTGCCGGTGAATGTGAAACTGGAACCGGCGGCGGGCTTAATGAATGAACGAGTGACCGCCAAACGCGGAGAAGTTGGCCTCATGTAGATGGTGGCCAACACCGCGGCGATTATTGCTGCGGCGAGAGCAGCGGCCCAGAGGATACGCTCGAGATTTCTTTTGGGAGCCGGCAGTTGCGCAGCAGGAGTGTCCTGAGAATTCTTTTCGGCGTTCCATTTTAGTTCAAGCGCCACGTCGCGCACGGTTTGCCAGCGATAGTCGGGATCTTTGGCGAGGCAGCGGCGAATGGAGTGGTCCAGCGTCAATGGGGTCAGCGGCTTGATGGTGGTGATGGCGGGCGGCTCTTTTTCGAGGATCGCGGAGGCCACGCTGAGCTGACTTTTTCCGTCGAAGGCGCGCTGGCCGGTGACCATTTCGTAGAGCACCACGCCCAGGGAAAAAATGTCGCTGCGGGCGTCCAGCTCTTTCCCTTCGATTTGTTCAGGCGACATGTATTGGAAGGTGCCGATGATGGCGCCGTGTTGCGTGACGGGCGAGTCCTGAGTATTGGCGCGGGAAAGAGTGGCCAGGTCTCCGAGCGGGGCGACCGCCTTGGCCAAACCAAAATCGAGAAGCTTGGCGCCGGTGGGGGTCAGCATGATGTTGCCTGGTTTTAAATCGCGATGCAGAATGCCGTGGCGATGGGCTTTGTCGAGAGCGTCGGCGATTTGCGCTCCGTATTTGAGGACCTGGTCGAGAGGAAGCGCGGACTTTTCCAGGCGAGCCGCGAGGGTTTCGCCTTCGACGCACTCCATGACGAGATAATCAATACCGTCGTGATGCCCGATATCGTGCAGAGTGCAGATATTGGGGTGATTGAGGATGGAGATGGCTTTGGCTTCGCGATCAAAGCGTTGTTTGCGCACGGGGTCGGATGAAAATTCGGAGGGCAAAACTTTAATGGCGACGATGCGCTCCAGGCGGGTGTCGCGCGCGCGGTAGACTTCGCCCATTCCACCGGCGCCGAGCGGAGTGGAAATTTCGTAAGGACCAAGTAGTGTGCCGGGAGCGAGAGGCATGCTTGGCGCGATTATAACCTGAGACGACGGCGCCGGGACCGTGGCGAACGGCTTGATTTTGGCCGTCACTTGAGATGTCGGAGGGCGAGCGGAAGGGGCCCACCGGCTACGGCCAACGCCAAAGTCCCCACCCGAAAAACCGTCGTGTGGGCACCCGGCGCGACAACCTTCACGCACAAACCATTCCACTGTAATGGAGAAGCAACACGAATCAGGCAGTCTCCCCCAGTTAGGCGACTGCGGTGTGGTCGGTCGTCAACGATCGGAGGAAGAATGAAAAATACGTGTGGGCATGAGGAATCAGGGAACTACAAAAAGCTGCGTTCAAAACTTCGAACCATGAGGAAGTCGGGACTGGGCGCGAAAATCGGAGCATCGTGCCTGTCGCTCATGATGGTCGCGGGGTCGGCGTTCAGCCAGAACGGTGGCGGCGTGGACAAGAAGGCCGATCATGAAAAGACAGAAACTCCCATCAAGCACGTGATCGTGATCATCGGAGAAAATCGCACCTTCGACCACGTGTTTGCGACCTATGTGCCGAAAAGCGGTGATTCCGTGGCGAATCTCCTTTCCAAGCACATCATCAACGCCGATGGCACGCCGGGAAAGAATTTTGCCAAGGCGGCGCAGTTTGAAGCGGTGAAGCCGTTCAAGACTAAATATTTTATGAGCTTGAGCGCGGACGAGAAGAAACCCTACGTGATTTTGCCGGAGCCGACCTTGAATTTTGCCCCCACAGCAACGATTTTTCCGCCGGGGACGCCGGTAAGCTTCCTGGCTACCCTGGAACCGTCGCTGCTTCAAAGCGATTTACATTTGCTGACGACCGGAGCAGCGACGCAATTCACAAACACATTTGTACAGCCGGACCCGGACACGCGCGTCACCAATTTTGACCAGTTGCCGAATGGCCCGTTCCCGCTGAAGGGTGCGGCGCTGCCTTACGACTCCTACACGGGAGACACCACGCATCGTTTGTATGAAATGTGGCAGCAATCGGACTGCAATATCGCGAATGCGACGAAGCACAACCCCTCCGGATGCTTGAACGACCTCTATCCATTCGTGATCGTGAACTACACGAACCAGCCGGATCCGTTTTTCGGTGGAGCGATTGATGACAACGGCGGCGGGAATTCGATGGCGTTTTACAACGTGCAAT
>JBBRPU010000418.1:0-3224 GCA_038227545.1 Candidatus Acidiferrales bacterium | reverse complement strand
CGGCCCTTACTACTATTTCGAATGTGGCCGGGCCCGGGTTCAAAGCGAGCACGACCCGGTTCGCGACATCCGCTTACGCTAGCGCGCGGCACCTGCAGGGATGGGCCACGAAAACCCTTCCTGAAAAAGTGTATGGAAAGACTTTTGTCGGGGGGGTGACGGCGGCGACCATTTTGTACCTCATCGCTCGAACAATGGACCCGGCACAAAGTTGGCAGCATCCTGGACTCTTGGTCCTCGCTTTTGCCGGATTATTGTTGTGCGCGCTTTCGTTAGCGCTGGGGGCGGCGATTTTGTTGCGGTCGAAGCAGCGTCTGCGGAAAGACTCATCGGAATTAGTTACCAGCGCCGTGCGTTGGCTCCAGGCACCGATGGGCCCGGCACAATTTCGTTATCTTAGCACCGCGGGCGGCAAAGTTCACAGCCAGCGCCGCGCGTCCTGACCGTATCGCGAATAAGTTTAAGTTTGTTTGTGTCCCCGAAATACCACTTCAACCCTAGCTCTACTCAGTGGGCGCCGGCACCCAGTGTCGATCCGGCGAGCTCCACCTCGACTTCCACTACGGGTTTTACTTTCAGCAAAAAATTGCTGGGGTTCTTTAATTTCCATTCGATGTAGGGGATGCTGATTGTTGCGGAACCCTTAAAGTGATCCGCGCTTAATTCCGCTTTCACAGGCGCGCTGAACTCGTGGTCCGCGCCATGCAAGGAAAACGTGCCGTGGAGCGTGAGGTTTGAAGTTCCCTGCTTCGCTATGGTTCCTTCCACGCGATCCGGCCGAAAAATAATCTCTGAATACTTTACACTCTCGAGCACTTCGTTATGCATTTTGTGATCGCGCGAATCGTTGCCGCTCTCTCCGCTGGTGGCGTCAACAACGATTTCTCCCGAGGCCTTTCCGGTAGCCGGGTCTATGGTGAGACTGCCGCGTTTCAGATGAAATGTTCCATGCACGGTGTGCAAACTGGAATCCACGGTCCAGTGCACGCTGCTCATGGCGGGATCAACGCGCAAAACGAGCGGCGCTCGACTCTGCGTGGGGCTTTGTTGGACTGGCCGCGTTTGAGGGATAAGCGTCGGTGCCGCGAAAAGCACCGCTACTGCCCAAGCGTTTATCACGGAAGAAGAGGTCATAGAGTTCGTAAGCTGCTACGCGGACAGAAGGTCCCAGCCTAACATCGCGCCAGTGAAGGCAAAATGGGTGGGCGAAGTTTCTCCGACATGCACAGATACTAGGCGCGAAAATAGCTCCGGGCGATTCGCGAAGGCCTGGAAAGTTCGACGGCGCAGATGCGGGCGCCCGTCGAGCAAAAGCAACAGCCGCGCCATGAAGGTGGGCCGACGCGCCAATTGGCGGTGGGCGGATTGATAAGACTCGAGGTCATTTTCCGACATGGCTTGCGCGAGCGCCTCTGCCTGGTGAAAGCTCAGGCTCAGGCCTTCGCCGGTGATGGCGTCCACACTTCCGGAAGCGTCGCCGATCAGCGCCACATTGCCGCGATAAACTTTTTTCAGACTGCGCGTGGTGGTAAACGCGCCGCGCTGCGGCCGCGCCGGTCGCTCCCCGCTCAGTCTGCGCGCCAATTCTGGAAACTCCGACAGCGCCAGAGACAAATCACGAGTTGGCTTGTTGGAAACCACCACGACGCAGACTTCGGTCGACGAAACCGGTGTGACGTATGCCTGCGCGCTTTCTCCCCAATGAACTTCAACGCGATCGGCCCATGGCGCCACCGCAAAATGCCCCCGTGAAGCGATGCGCGCACGCTGCCGCCCAGCACTTGCTAACCCGGCCCAACGGCGCACTCGCGACTGTCCACCGTCAGCGCCAACGAACCAGGTACTCTTGACCGTAGCGTTATCGGCAAGCCTGGCCAGCCCCGCTTCAATACCGGTGACCGGCGTTTCCCACAAAAATCGGACTCCCAGATCCTCAGCGCGGCGCAGCATTTTTTGATGCAGGATAGTTCGGCGGACACCAACGCCGGCACGGCTTGGAAAGCTGGCGGCGACGGAGCGCTGCTCATCCACAAAATTTATTCCGCGAAGTGAGAACCCATCTCCGGGCTCGAGGAAAACACCGAGTTGCACAAGCGCCGCGATGGAATCCGGCATCAAGCCTTCGCCGCACGGTTTATCTATTGGGGGCTTGTTGCCGTCGGCGACGATGACTTGAAAGCCGCGCTGCGTCGCGGCGATGGCCGCCGCGAGGCCAGCCGGCCCGCCGCCGATAACGAACACATCCGTGCTATAGACCATAGTTGGGTCGTGGACTCCGCGAACCTGCATTCTGCGGTTGGGGAAGCTGTTGTTAGAGATGCAGTCAGGCAACTGAAAGATGTATTCGCGGAAGTTGGGGATACCCGGGACCGAACTGAATATAAATTAAATTTATCTCATACTTGAAAAGTATTAATTTGGTCTATATGCACTCGAGCCTCATGATGGTCCCACGACCCCATTCGATCGGGTCATAAGAATATTTCTGGTGTGGCCACGCTAAGTGGAAGATAAACTGAGGCCGCCCACAACTATCAGCGAGAGTAACCGGAGACTGAGGAAGTGCCACAAACGCCCGAGAAGAATGCTCCGCTACCCAGGCCGCGAAGCCGGACTTTAGTAGACGGCGCGAACCGATCCCCGGCCCGCGCGATGCTGCGCGCTTCCGGAATGAGCGTCGACGACTTCAAGAAGCCGCTGATTGGCGTGGCCAATACCTGGATCGAGATCGGGCCTTGCAACTATCACCTTCGCGAACTGGCCAAGCACGTCAAAGACGGCATTCGCGCCGCGGGAGCGGTGCCGCTCGAATTCAATACTGTTTCGATTTCCGACGGCATCACCATGGGCACCGAGGGCATGCGCACTTCGTTGATCAGCCGCGAAGTGATCGCTGACTCCATTGAACTGGTGACGCGCGGAAATCTCTTCGACGCGCTTATTGTGCTGGTGGGCTGCGACAAAACCATTCCCGGTGGAATCATGGCGCTGGCTCGACTGAATATTCCCGGACTTATTTTGTACGGTGGCTCCATCGCGGCGGGCCAATTTGAAGGTCACCAGGTCACCATTCAGGATGTTTTCGAGGCCGTGGGCGCCTACAACCGCGGCGATATGACTGATGCGCGATTGAGTGCTCTCGAGGGTGCGGCGTGCCCGGGTGCGGGAGCGTGTGGGGGACAGTTCACTGCCAACACCATGGCGCTGGTTTGCGAATTTCTCGG
>JBBRPU010000417.1:0-3228 GCA_038227545.1 Candidatus Acidiferrales bacterium | reverse complement strand
GGATGACCTCGTCGCCAAGTTGCAGCTTGTGGGCTGTTATATGACTCGCGACATCCTGGCCAACCTGGAGACGCGCCGGTCCGTCGCCACGGACAAGCAAATTGAGTTTTTTGCCGCCGTGTTCGGCGTCCATGTGGGGGAGTTATTTCCAGCATCACCAAAAACGAATGGAGCGATGCACAGCCGCTTGATGGAAGTGACCACCCTGTTTGTCACAAAGCACCGGAATCACCGCAACGGGTCGGTTTGCAACAAGAAAACGTGACTTGCGATTCCACTCAAAGCTCATGATATTATATGGCTGTTCGTCGCAAAACATTCGATTCTGACCAGCAGCTTGACCTGTTCTCATCAACACGACCGGTTTATGATACCACTGACCCAATACGGCCTAATGGCCGAGAAACACTGGCGCGAATTCCTTCCGAAAATGGTTCGGGAACTGGAAGCCAAGAGCCTCCTGCATCAGATGCTCCTCGAAGCGGAGGAGAAGACGAAGGACGAAATGGTCGAATTGCGGACGGGGTTCATGAAGCAGGGTCTGACGGCTCAGCAGGCTCAGGACCGGGCTTGGGAGATGGTGCGCGAGAGCTACATTCTGCTCCACCCGGAGTCCTGACCACCGGGCAAGCCAGGGACTCCCACAAGCGACCCCACCACCAGGACCCGCCCAAAAACCTGGACAGCTATCGAATTACCGACGCCGACAAATTGGGTGAGGGTGGGCCGAAGCAAAAATTTCAATCCAACCTTGCGGCAATCCAGACATTACGGACGGTCACCACTGAAGCCCGACCAGCAACCACCGAAGAAAAAGCAGTCTTGGTAAAATATGTGGGCTGGGGTGCCATGCCACAGGTCTTCGACGTCGATGCACCCGGATGGTGCAAAGAACAGGTGAAACTCTCAGAATTGTTGACGGACGAGGAGCATCGTAATGCCCGCGCCTCAACGCTCAATGCTCACTATACCAGCCCCGTCGTCATCCGTGCGATGTATCGGGCGTTGGAACGATTCGGTTTCGAAGGGGGGCGCATTCTTGAACCGGCTTGCGGGATCGGTCATTTCATCGGCTTAATGTCCGAAGATATTCTTCGCCGTTCCGCCGTTACTGGCATTGAAATCGATCCCTTGACTGCCGGCATCGCCAAAGCGCTCTATCCCAATGCAGACATTCGCCCGCAACCATTTGAGCAATCAAAGCTCGCGGATGGCTATTACGATCTCGCCATTTCCAATATCCCTTTTGGCGATTATCCAGTCCACGATCCGCGCTGGAATGCCTATAAGCTGCCAATTCACGATTACTTTTTTGCCGCCGCATTGGAGAAGGTTCGTCCCGGTGGCCTCGTCATCTTCATTACCTCGCGGGGCACGATGGACAAGCTTGACTCCACCTTGCGTGAACTGCTTTCCAGCCGGACAGAATTGCTTGGGGCAATCCGCCTCCCCAATGATGCCTTCAAACGGAACGCAGGCACCGAAGTCACCACCGACATTGTGATGCTGCGAAAACTTCGCCAAGGGGAATCACCCACCGGCCCGGCATGGAAGAAGACAACGGACTACTCAAATGACAGAGGTGAAAAATTCATGCTCAACGAATACTTTGTTTCGCGCCCCGAGATGATGCTGGGAAACCTGCGACTCGCCGGACGGATGTATCGAGACAATGAGCCCACTTTGGAGCCGGATGGTCGGGACCTCGCCGAGGCGTTGACCCAAGCCATTGACCGACTGCCGCAGAATATCTACCAAGCTCAATCTCAACAGACGGCCCAACCTGCATTCGACCAGACCATTCCTGCGCCAGATTACATCAAACCCAATGCCTATTGCCTCCACGACGGCATGGTGTGCGTCCGTGAGGAGGACGTTCTTCGCCAACTCAACGATTTGCCCGCTGAAACTCGATCACGAATTCGCGGGCTCGTTCAGGTGCGCGATGCCACGCGGTTGTGCTTACGTTCACAACTTGACGGTAGCACCGAAGAGAAAGTGGTCGAAAACCGTCAGCAACTCAACCAGGCATACGACCGGTTCCTTTTCCGCTTCGGTCCGATCAATCTCCGGGCGAACCAAAGGGCCTTCGATGGCGATCCCGACCTGCCTTTGCTGCTCTCGCTGGAGAACTACAATGACGAGACCAAGGTTGCGGCCAAAGCCACCCTTTTTCGGGAGCGGACGATTCACCACCGGCAGCCGGTCGAATCTGTTGGCTCGCCGAAGGAAGCTCTGCTGGTTTCCTTAAACGAGCGAGGCCGCGTGGATCTCGACCACATGGCGGGCTTGCTGAACAAACCAGCCGAGGAATTTGTCCCGGAATTGAAGGGCATCATTTTACTGAGCCCCCAAACCGACCAATGGGAAACGGACGACCAGTATCTATCCGGCAACGTCCGGGAAAAACTCGCCGTCGCGGATGCGGCCGCAGTTTCTGACCTGCGCTTTCGGGAAAATGTCGAGGCCTTGAAATCGGTCCAACCGGAGGATTTGTCCGCCACGGAAATTGATGTCCGTCTGGGGGCGTCGTGGCTTCCGCCCGATGACGTGAAACAATTCACCCATGTGTTGCTGAACATTCCGTCCGGCGTGGAAATTGGCCACATTCCCGCGCTCGGAGCATGGCACGTCAACGGCAATTGGGAAGCCAAGGGCGCCACCGCCAACACAACCGATTGGGGCACCGACCGCTATACCGGACTCGAACTCATCGAGGATGCCCTAAATCTCAAAACTCCCACGGTCTACGACCTCAATGAAGATAAAAAGCCCATCGTGAACGCACAGGCGACCGAAGCCGCCAGGGAGAAACAGGAACGCATCAAGGAACGTTTCAAGGAATGGGTCTGGTCCGATGACTCGCGCCGAGACCGGCTTTGCCGCTTATACAACGACACGTTCAATCATACGCGGGTTCGCACTTTCAATGGCGACCACCTGACTTTGCCCGGCGCAAGCCAGGCGGTTCAGCTTCATTCCCACCAGAAAGCGGGGGTTTGGCGCATTCTGCAAACGCCAAACACGCTGCTCGCCCATGTAGTCGGCGCGGGCAAGACCTACACGATGGTTGCCGCCACGATGGAATTAAAACGCCTTGGCCTTGCGCGCAAACCGATGTTCGCCGTTCCAAATCACATGTTGGGCCAATTCTCGACGGAGCTGCTGATTCTGTATCCCGGAGCAAACATCCTGGTCGCGGGCAAAGATGATTTTGAGTCCAAGAAT
>JBBRPU010000416.1:0-3251 GCA_038227545.1 Candidatus Acidiferrales bacterium | reverse complement strand
TGTGCGGTTCGAATAGCGGACCGTCGAGCGCTTGCTCGCCAGCGTCCAGTCCAATGGAACTCCACGGCTGCTTCAAGCCGAGCACCAGGTCCTGTTCGTTGGCCATGAAATACAAGGCTCCGGTGCGGGCCTGGTCGGCGATGATGAAATCGAAAAGCGCATCCAACTCTGGCTTACCTTCGCCTTTGGCCATGTCCGCCACGGTTTTGCCGTCGTACTTCTTCAGCTCGGGATTTTCCACGCCAGCAATCATTACTCCCGCTCTGCCGCCACAATCAAAAAGTAGGTTTTCCCATTCGGCGTGATCGCTTGCCAGCTCTTTTTTGATGCGTTCACGTGTTGACGGATCGTGTAGACGCTCCAGTAGTTTTTTTGTTCCGCCGTCAGCGACCCACGGTGGCAGAGAGGACGCCAGGGCGGTACCGCCGGCTACATAGGGATATTGGTCCACGCGAATATCCAATCCCGCGTCGCGCGCAGCCTGAATTTTTGCCACCACCTGCGGCATCGTTCCCCAACGCGGCTTGCCACTGATTTTTAAATGGAAGATTTCCACCGGGACGCCAACTTCGCGACCTATTTTTATGGCTTCGTCAATGGCCTGCATTTCTGAAGCGCCTTCACTGCGCATGTGCGTGGCGTAGATGCCGCCGTACCTTCCGGCAACTCTTGCTAGTTCAATCAGCTCGTCGGTCTTGGCGTAGTGGCCGGGCGGGTAAATCAGCGCGGTGGACACCCCGAGCGCGCCATCCTTCATGGCTTGGTCCACCAGCGCTTTCATTTGTTCCAGTTCTTCGCGGTTTGGTTTGCGGTCCACATCGCCGAGCACCGCCTCGCGCACTTGCGCAGCGCCCACGTAGGTGCCGATATTCAGCGGCGTGCCCTGCCGCTGCAAGCGTTTGTAATACCCGTCGAGTGTAGTCCAGTCCACCGTAATGTTGTAGTGCTCCAGCGCAGGTTTCAGTTCGACGAGAGTTTTTTCGTTCTGTGGCGCGATAGATCCGCCTTCGCCAGTGATTTCTGAGGTGATGCCCTGCGAAAGCTTGCTTAGTGAGCGATTGTCAATGAGCAGCGCCTGCTCCGACTGTCCCAGCATGTCTATGAAGCCCGGCGCGACAACCAGGCCTTTCGCGTCAATCTCGCGACGGGCGTGCGCGCCGCCCAACTTTCCGATCGCGGCGATGCGGTCACCGCGAATGCCGATATCGCCCCACGCCCACGGGCCGCCGGAGCCGTCAATGATTTTTCCGTTGCGGATAATTGCATCGAATTCGTCAGCAGCTGGAGCACCGGGCGTGGAATTCTCGACTGCGCCGCGCGGCAGATCATAAGCGGCGGCGGCGATTTCTCCGAGCGCCTGCCCCACAATTTTTTGCGTGGCTTCGGGATCCTCCAGCGGCACCGCCACCATGTTGGCGTATAGCGCGAGAATTAAATGCTCGCCACTCGCGGTGTCCATATAACCAGCCAGCCCCTTGCCGGTGACCATCATCTTTTTGTTGAGCGCGTCGTAGACGTTGTAGGTCCCGGTCTTCGCGTGGACGTGCCCGGCGGCTGGAGACTGCACCTGAATCTTTACCAGCGTGCCATCCTTTCCGAGCACTGGCAGCGCGCGGTAAAAATCCTGAAAATCTCTCTGTTTGGACATGGCCAGCAGGTAACGCACCACGAAGTCCGGAGTGTAGTATGCGTTGCCGCCTGCTCCATCGCTCTGAACCGCGCCGGTCAGGTCGAGTCCCAGTTTTTTCAGGAAGCCATTTTCGAGATCGAATCCGGCCTGATCTATGTCTTTGTCGGCATGAAACAAGACCGCACCCACAATGGAAGGCGTGATGCTCGCGTGCAGATTCTGGCTGACCTTGAGCGTAACCTTCACTTCTTCTTTCAATGGCGGCGAGACATGCTCGGCCACAAGGTTTTCTGTTTTGTAATTTACGGCCAGCGCTTTGAAGTCGGGTATATCTGTTGACGCCGGATTCGGGCAGATGATTCCCTTTTCTTTCAGAGCTTCCAATAGAGTGACAAGGGCTAACCGCTTTGGCTCTGGAACGCGATAGGCGACCATGCCTGCGGGTCCGCCCAGCGGCAGTGTTCCGGTGATAGTTGCGACATGCGTGCCATCGGCATTGGCTTTATCGGCGTAATTGAATGTGGCCGGCGATCCAGCTTTTCCGGTGGTCGCTTGATTCACAAAGCTCATGTAGCTGGTTTGCGGCGAACTTTTAATCGTTACTGGAGCGCCTTCGTTCGGGCCAGGCGTAGCGATAACGTCTATCAGATTGTCGTTGATCACGATCGGTGAGAGGACCACGTCCGTGCCCAGCTCGCGTTCACCTTCGGGAAACAGCGAAGCATCTATCATCACGCGGCCGACAATCTTTTTGATTTTGCTATCAGCGACTTTTTGCGCCAGCTCGCGGATGACTAGCAGCGGATCGCCCGCCAAACCCTTGCTGTCAGGACCGCCGTAGGAATGGTCCTCATCTTCGAAAGCCAGAGTGCCGTCACTCTGGATGCGATTCGAAAGATTAGGGTCGCCAGCGGCCACCAGAATGAGGTCGCCATTCAGGGTTCCGTCCTTTTCGATAGGCCCCGTGCGGTAAATACGCGTGTGAAAGCGAAAATCCCCGCCGAGTAATTCCAACGCCGTGCCTTCTGTAAATAATTTCGTGGTAGATCCGGGAACGAAGAGCTGTTGGGAGTTGAGCTCATACACAACTTTTCCGCTTTCCACCGAATAGAACTGGATGCCAAAGCGCGAATGGGCAAATTCGGGCCGCTCCATAACTTTTCGAATGCGCTGGAGCATGGTTGAATCGGCCTGTGCTGCCGCTGAGGCAGGAAGGAGGGCGCTGAGGCCGAGCGCTTCGAATATCATTACGAAAGCGCCGGCGATTAACTTACGGTTCATTTTTTGTTGTCTCCAAGACCCGGAATGTTACATCACCGCATCAAGGCATGCACCGGGCGCGCGTACGATTATATGCAACGCGTTACTTATAGCGCCCTTGCCGCCCGCATCCCGTCCGCTATAATCTTGGCGCGATTCCGGTGTCTTCGACACCTCGCGGGAAACCTATGAAACGCCAAGTGCTACTCTACGGCTTGCTCGGCGGTGTCCTGATCGCCCTGCTGAAGTGGACGGAGTACCGCTTCCTGGTGGTCGAGCATTCGATTGAGATATATGGCGGACTAGTCGCCGTCACATTTGCAGCCCTGGGCATCTGGCTGGGATTGAAGTTCACAAAGAC
>JBBRPU010000415.1:0-3252 GCA_038227545.1 Candidatus Acidiferrales bacterium | reverse complement strand
TTACGAAACGCAGCGAATCCCATTTTCGGGCAGTTGGACTGGGGTTGGTTCTTTGGTTTTGTTTGGGGGAAAACCATTTGGCCGGGATAAATGGGATGAATGGGATAAAGAATAAATGGGGTTTGCTTCGTTTGCCATTGGAGATGACGCGGTGCGCTTGGCTAGGGTGTCCTCTAGCGGCGGGTTATCGGCTTCGTCATCTGCTGCCTGGGCTTCTTCGATTTCGCGGCGTTCTTTTTGGGCGGCTTTGAGTTCGCGGATGGCGCGGTACCAGGCTCGCTCGATGGTGGTTTCGTAGCGCCGGTTTGTGTCGAAGTCGCGGGGTTCGTTCGACATGCAGATGGAGATTCCTTCGTCGTTGTCGATTGGTTGGTTTGGGTCTAGATGCAGACGGTTCTTCAGGGTGGCCAGGCGATTTTCGAACATGGCGGTTTCTACTCTGCGGCAGCGGAGGAGCCGCCAGTAGTTTTGCGCTATCTGATCCGCGAAGCGGTGCTCTTGGGGAGTGTGCGGGCGGTACTCCATCACGATGCTGGCTCGGAGTTCCTGGTAGTCCGCTTCTTCTTCGTGCTGCATCACTACGTGCTTGGCCGTTAGCCCGTGCTTGGTCGCGTTCTGACGGATTGCGGCGCTTGCTTCAGCGCTTAGCGGACCTCTGGGAAGCCTCGCGTTGCGGCGGTTGGCTGCTACTTGTTTGGCGCTTGCCATTTGAGTCGTCTCCTTCGGCTAAGGGCGGGTGTGGAGCGCCCTTGCGATTTCGAGTTTTGCATAGGCGCCGCGGGGCTGTTGCGGAGGGGTGGTTGCAAGTTACTGATTTGATTCGGAAGAAAAATGAAAATAAGTGGGAACGGGAAAAGGGGGGGGCCGTTTGCTGGAGCGGTATTGACTACTGGGCTGTACAATGTCTATTAAGACCGCGCAATACGACGTCGTGCAGGTTATTCCAGCCATTAATGACGGGACGGGCCTTTGTAGTATTCGCTTACCGAAATGACTCGGAGGAGTTCCTTGAAACTAGTAAACTGGCTTGTCACCTTTTACAAAACCATACCGTCTCAGTTAAGTTTTAAGGCGCGGGTCATTCGGAAATTTCTCGTCGTTGCGCTGCCCGCGAGTTTACTGTTCGAATTAGTCCGCAAACCATACGCCGACTTTAGCGTAGAATCGGTCCTCCGACACAGCGCATTTCTCACGTTTGTAGGAGTGTGCGTTGACTACGTTTTGCTGCAGTTTATCGAAGATAAGCAAAGTTCTTACGAAGTACATGGAGGCCCCGATTCACGCACGTGAGTAAAGCTTAGGCATGCTGCCGGCAGGTGGACTCCGCTTATTGGTTGGGGTGAATTAGTGCATGACGTTGTGCAGGCAACGACCTGCGTCAAGCCGGATGGTGATGGGATGGTTTCCAATGTTCCGTAAGAAACCACAGCAGTTCACTCGTGACGAATTCGTCCGATTCTTTTCTAGCCGCGTCTTGGATGAACGTGTATCGAAAACCGTTTATGACCACGTTTGTAAAGTAGCGAAAGTTCGGTTCCTGTCGCCTATGGAGGATCTCTACCGCGACCACGGCATCGTTGAAGAAGATCTAGAGGAGTTGATCCAGTCTATCCTTTCCGCCGTTGGATTGCCGGGCGAGTCCTGCGACTACTTCGGCGAAAGACCTGACGTCCGAACCATTGAGGGGATTGTCATGCTGGTCGATTTCGCGGATCGCCTCGCTGGAGATACCAAGGCGGGCACGCCTGGATTACGGCACCGCGGGCTCAGGGAAAAGAACTGAGCTGCGGCGCTAACTTTAGGCCGCTGAATCCTGCGGTAGGATATGTTCTTTGAAACGCATAGATGGAAATATGAGTGATCCCGGCTCTCTTATCCGGCCCCTTGGTTTCATTAGTTTCGTGATCTTGCTCTGCGGCTGCGTTGTGGCTGCTCTCATAACAATAATTTTGCTAATAGCTATAGGCGTTAACGGCAGAGTAGCGCAAAGCACGAGTATGGCTATCTTCTGGTTCGTTGCAATGAGCGGAGCTTCGCGACACGAACCGTCTAGGTCCATGCCTAAGCTTGTCGTACTGACTAGCTGCTTTGGGATTTTGCACTACGTTGTCTTCGCTATTTCTCACTACCTCGAAAGTTCGGCAGGAAGGTAACAATTGATAGCTAACGGCGGCCGGCGAATTTTTTCGTGGAAGCCCGGGTGACTGTGACGCCAGGTCCAGTAGTTGTCCTGGTCCCGTTTCTTCGCCTTTTGAAAGTCGTAGTATTTCTTATGATGCTCTTGTAGATAGCGGCGGCAGGCTTGATCTTCTCGCTCATTCCATTCGTGGGAATCTTTGTGTTTCTTATCTTCGGAGCGCCGGTCGTCGCGATGCTCTTGGGCGCTGACGGCTCCGGGAACATTGCAGGTCTCCTGGGTCTGCTTGTTGCAATGCAGTTGTCAATCGGGGCCGTGGCCGTTGGATCAGTAGGCTGGTTTTCCTTCTGTGTTCGGGGCCCAAGCCAGCGTGAGGAGGCGGATTGAGATGTTTGTCTTTTTTGGCTTGATTGTCAGGGTGGTAAGGGCTTCGGTCATTGGGTCGATCTTCGAGACCAGGGCGTCTGTTTCGGTCTTGAAATCGGCGTCGGTGGCGGCCATCTGTTGCTGAACCGCCTCGACGGTTTCCTGGCTGCGGGCAACGTCCTGCGATTCTTTTTGGGAACGGCCGATGGATTTTACGGCGGAGGCGGCGCTGGCGATTGTGGTCTTGCTGATGACCTTGCGGCCCATGAAGGCGCCTAGCAGGCTGGCACCGACCGAGATAACCGACGAGATTGTTTGCGCTGTTGATTGCTGCTGCTCGCGCTCGGCTGCCTGTTGGGCGCGGCGGAGGCGTTCCTGCAACATGGCCACCTTTGGCGCGTATTTCTTGCGTAATTCTTCCACTGCCAGATCTCGCGCTTCGCGGGCTTGCTGGCCCAGGCGGACGCGGAAGTCGCGCTCGCTTTCGTTCGCGTTGGAGACCGCATTCAGACTTTCACACTTGTAGCTGGTTAGCTGCTGGGTGGAATAGATCCAGGTGATTAGAGCTTTGTTCCAAGTGGCGTAATTTTTGGCAATCGCTCCGGCGGGTGGCAGGGTGGCGAATTCGGCTCCGGGAGCGGGCGCCTTTTCGAGGTCCGATGCGTCTACCGCGATCTCCGTTGCATGTTCCCATTGCACGGGCAGGCTGTCGTCCTCAATTTTGGTGATGAAGACCGCGTCGCGCTGGA
>JBBRPU010000414.1:0-3288 GCA_038227545.1 Candidatus Acidiferrales bacterium | reverse complement strand
AACCTGACCACCCTTCATCACAAAACCGACGCGCTCCAGTTCCGTGATGTCCTTCAGCGGATCTCCCGATACCGCCACAATATCTGCAAACTTGCCTTTATCAATGGATCCAATGCGATCCTGCCAGCCCATCATTTCCGACGCTACTGTAGTGGCGGTTTGGATCGCTTGCGCGGGGGTCATTCCATACTTCACGAGGTAGGGGAATTCCAGAGCCTGGCTTCCATGGGGAAAAGGGCCAACGCCGCTTCCGAATGAGATTTTTAGCCCTTTCGCAATTGCGAGCCGCCCGCTCTGCTCTCTCAATGCTTCCAAACTGTATTTTCCGCCAGTGGACCTGGCATCTTTTTCGGTGTATTCGGAAAGTGAGTAGTGATACGCGGTAAGTTCCAGGTAAATGCCTTTTTTCTTGATGGCGTCGGCGGTCGCGTCGTCCATTTCAATGGCGTGTTCGATGGTGTCAACACCGGCGTCAATGCAATTGCGCAGGCCTTCTCCCCCGAAGGCATGGCAGGCCGCCTTCTTACCATGGCGGTGAGCTTCATCCACAATGGCGGCAACTTCTTCTTTGGTGAACGTTGGATCGCTGAATAATTTGCCATCGGGTTCAAATTCATAGCCAGCGCTGGAGTGGAACTTGATCCAATCCGCACCGTAGTGGATCTGTTCGCGCACCGCCTGGCGCGCGGCCCACGGGCCATCCACGGTTTGATAATTCCGCGGCAAGGTCACCTCGGAGGAGCCGAGCATACCTTCGCCGGTCGCCACGAGACCCATGGTGGAAACCTGCATCCGCGGTCCGACAAAAACGCCGCGGTTGATAATTTTCTTGATGTCCACGTCGGCGTATCCGCCGCCGTGACTCATCAAATCGCGTAGCGTCGTGAAACCTGCGCGCAGATCTTTCTGGGCATTCGCAAGCGCGAGCAGAGTACGATATTCGCGGGAGTCATTAATGGGGCTGGCAAATGGCGCTCCGCCGGATTTGATGCCGTCGAGCCCGAATCCGAATACGTGCGTGTGGCCGTCAATCAATCCAGGCAGCACCGTGGCTTTGCTTAGATCGATTTCCTGAGCGCCTTGTGGAATGGCCACGCTGTCCGCTGGCCCCACGGACTTGATCTTTTCGCCTTCGATCAGAATTACCTGGTTGTCCAGCATCTTTCCGGATTTGCTATCGAACAAATGCCCGGCGCGAATGGCTATCGTCGCGTTTTGGGCATTCGCGGAAAACGCGGCTGCCAGAAGTAGTGGCAAGGCCGCCAGACGTAATTTCCAGAAATTCAATGGAGTTCTCCGAGCGCTGTCTTCAACTTCTCTGCACTTTGCGAATTGAGTTTAAGGACCGAGGCGCGGATAGCAGTCCGCGCCTCAGTCCCCTCGACGAGTTGCAAACCTTATTGAACTTCGTACACCAAAACTTCGGACGGCGTGGTGTCGTGCTGAGGCACGGCTACGAAGTAGCGCTTCAACTCAGGAACCAGTCGGGCGGTACGGCCGGAAGGTCCGGAAGGAACTTTTGCGAGCAACTTGTAGTTGTCTGGAGTTTCTTCCTGGTAGACATCCACGAAGCCGTCGGCGGCCGCGTAGAGTCGCTTGCTGTCCTTGTCGAATGCCAGGTCATCCACGCCCTTGGCGATGGGCAATCCTGCCAATTCTTTACCCGACGTGGTGTCGAACACGATCAGATCACCACTGCGGCAAGCGATAAACAAGCGATGATTCGCTTCGTCGAGCGCCATGGCCACGTTGGTCTTGCCTTTGGTGATCGGCCAGCTCGCCAAAATCTCGCGCTTCTCGCGATCCACCACATCCACGCGATTCTTGGCTTTGTTGTTGACGTACATCTTGGGGCCGGAGCTTTCAAGCGCCATAGCTTCCAGCGTTTCGCCGTCAATCTTCATGTCGGCAACTTTCTTGCTGGTGGTGGTGTCTACCACGCTCAACATCGAATACGTCTCGTGCACATCGCCGCCGCCGTTATCTATGTACAAATATTTTGTGGCCGGATCGTAGCCGATGGAGTCGGCATCTTCGAGGAGTTTCACGCTGGACTTCAAAGTGTACTTCTCGGAGTCAAAAATTTTCAGATCGCCAGCATCGCCGTCTGTGATGTACAGCTGGTGCAGATCTTCGCGATACAAAATGGCGTGGGGCTTGCCGATGCCCTTGATGGTATGCAGCAGTTTCCCGGTCTTCAGATCAAAAACCAGGACCGCGTGATTGTCCTCAGGAGTGGCGAACAAACGATTGCCGGTGAGATCCACGGCGAAATGATCGAAGCGGCCCTTGATTTCGTCGGGAAGCTTGATGGTCTGGACCAACTTCAGTGGCGCCGTTTCAGCTTTGACGTTAGCGGCGAGTAAGAACACCACCGCGATGACCATCAAAAAGGTTCTTTTCATTTCTTCTCCTAAAGTTTTCATGAGTGAATTATTACCCGCCATGCTCCTGCTTCGGGCGGCAGCGCGGCGAAATTTGAATTCCATAATGGATTGAATTTGCATACTTGACGGGCTCGGCAAGAATAGTGCAAAGGCCGGTTTTTGGACTTAAAGTAAGATTAATTTTCGTTTAAGTCGTATTTTCGACTCCTGTAATTTTGCAAGGAATAAGGTCCAATTGCCCGTCCCTGCGCCGGAGCGCGCTCCCAAAGGGCGAATCGCCGTTGACTCAAAAAATCCGGCCACGTAGCATCCGCCACGTAGCACGCTCATTGTGGTCGAATTGTTTTTCACATGAACTTCAGAATTGCAGTGTTGACCGACAAATCAGCGAAGGGATCGAAATCTAATTGAGCTCCGCACCCCCAACGCGCGTTCGCTGGCAAATTCTCGGAATACTTTCGCTGATCATGGTGGCCACCGCTTTTGGGCGATTGAATCTGGGCATCGCAGGAAAATCCATCCAGGAAGAATTTCATCTTTCCAGCCAGGCTATGGGCTGGATCTTTGGAGCCTTCGCCTTTGGCTACGCGCTTTTTCAAATACCGTCGGGGTGGGCGGCCGACCGTTTCGGTCCGCGAAAGACGCTGACGCTGGCGATTCTGTGGTGGGCCACGCTCACCATGGCGATGAGTCTTGTTCCCTTTCTAGCGTTGCGGTTGTCAATTAGTCTCGCCTGGACTTTTGGTGCTGTCAGGTTTCTAACCGGGCTGGGCGAGGCGGCCAGCTATCCGAACGCTAACAGAATGGTGGCGTTCTGGACGGCCAAAACAGAACGCGGCATCGGAAGCAGCTTGCTACTCGGGGGCGTGGGAGCCGGAGGCGTCATGGCTCCGGCGCTGTT